>DATHJK010000224.1:0-2669 GCA_035316225.1 Pyrinomonadaceae bacterium | reverse complement strand
GCATGTGATCGTCCGTGTACTCCTTCAACTCCATAGAATAGACAGAAAGAGCGCCCAGCAGCAGTTCATCTTTGAAGAGCGGCAGCGCCGCCATAGCGTGATAGCTTTTGTTGGAAGGAAATTCCACGCCGTCGAAATCCAGGCTCGGATGTAGCCGATTTATGGGACGACGATTGGCGAGCGCGAACCCCGTCACGCCTTCACCCGGCGCGATGCAACGACCTTTAATCGTGTCTGTGTTCTTTCCTGCAACGTGCGCGGCTGTCGCGTAGCCTTTCACCTCGTCGTGCAGGTAAACAACGCAGGTGTCGAACGGAACGATGTGGCCGACCTTGTTGACGAGGATTGAGATTGTGTCTTCAATGTTGAGAGACGCGCCGAAAGTGCGCGCAATTTCGTAGAGCGCGTAAACTTCGCGGTGCGCGTTCTTGATCTGATCGTATGCGAGCGACGACGCGCGCTCGCGCGATTGATGGATGTCTTCATCTATGAGCGAGCGCGGCTCCAATTCCGTCTTCGTCACGCCGTGTTTGTCCAGACCGAGCGTTCTCACTTCCCGCTCGAACCGATCAATGTTCTTCGCGAAACAATCGACAATCTTCGGATCGAAGTGCGTGCCCGACCCGCGCAGGATGAGCGCTATTGCCTCTTCGGGCGTCATACCGCGACGATAGGGGCGGTCTTCGCGCGCCGAGTCGAAGCAGTCAACGACGGCGAGTATGCGCGCCGTCATGGGAATCTGCTCGCTGCGAAGCGCATCCGGGTAGCCCATCCCATCCCAGCGCTCATGATGATGACGCACGATGGGCACGACCGGGTACGGAAACTCCACGCGCTCCAGAATCTCAGCGCCGACGGTCGTATGAATCTTCATCTTCTCGAACTCGGCTGTGGTTAGACGCCCAGGCTTGTTCAGGATGTGATCGGGCACAGCAAGTTTTCCAACATCGTGAAGCAGAGCGCCCGCCTTCAATGCCTCGATCTCGCCATCTGACAAACCGAATTCCTGCGCCATCCCTGCGGCGTAGATTTGCACGCGGCGCACATGGCAGTGCGTGGTTTGATCCTTGGCGTCAATCGCGGTCGCCAGAGCCTCGACCGTCGCAAGGTGCAGGCGGCTTAATTCAGAAGCTTCGCGCGCTTTCTCTGCCATGCGCTCGAAATAGATATTATGCGTGGCGTAGGTTGCGGCGATGACAGGCACGCTCAGGAAAATGAACAGGAAACCGAACTGCGCGACGCTCATGTAAACGAGCGCGGCCACGATTGCGCCTATGATAAAAGTCCATGAAACCCATAGGTAGTTGTCACGCCAGAAGCGCAAGACCGAGCGGCGCGACTTCAGCGCGTACATGGCGGCGACTGAGAATCCGTTGATTAAGTATTGAAGTAAGGTCATCAAGGCGAGCGGCACGAGCAGGCGCTCGAACTCTATTCGCGCTCCGCCGAGCGGAATACGATTGATGTTTTCGTAAGCAGCGAGCGCGAAGTAAAAGACGTGGCCTGAGATGAAGACGGTCGTAGCCATTATCGCTGCCCCGCAGAGAAGACTGGGCACGCGCTTCGTGGAGCGGCGTGTGCCGACCAGAGTTTCAACCAGTCCCAGCAGCACGGCTGCCGGAACGCCCAGCAGCAGAACGCAAAGGAAAGTGAAAGCCTCGCTCGCAGTCATGGTCGCCGTCGTCGTAGGGATGCGTATGGGATAGGAGCCTGTGACGACAACCAGGCTGAGCAGCGCAAGGAATTGGCCCGACTGCGTAGCGTTGAAAGAGAGTAGATGCACGAACGCCCACACAGTGACGCACGCGCCCATTAGAACCACAGCAGACCAATACAGTTTAGCCCCGCGATTGTAGTCGGACATCTCCAGAAATTTCACCTGCTAGGTCTCCTGGCTTCGCGCCGCTCATGCGGCCCGAGCTTCAGTCTGCTGAATTTACAAACCAACTGCGGGAGAAATCTTCTTCTATCAACCAGCCATTTATGAACGCCGCGCTTATCAAGCAAGGACGCCAACCCGGCTCGCGCGTCGCAACGTCTGCGTGCGTCGCACACATTGCCGAACGAATTTCCATCCTTGCAGCAGAAGTTCGCTCAAACTTACCTGACAACTTAAACATGCGCGTTGGGCTAAGCTCGCCGCAATCGCGCTTTCAAAATAGTCTCCGCGCCGCAGGCAAAAACCGGGCAATGGATTTCGCCTGCGGCGCTAAGAGACGGGCAAGCGGCGGGCTGTAGAGCATCATGGCACTCCTTTGAAAAGAGCGCGCCCCCTCCCGCCTGTCTGGGGGTGAGATTTCGGTCGCTGGCGCGTCACCCGACGCAACGCACGAATGAATAGAGCGTCGGCGCGCACAGCGTTTTCAAATTCGTGCGGCTATGGCGGAACTCCGTGCGGTGAGTTCCGCTTGAGCGCAAGAGCCTCGCGCCCTAAGCCGCGCCTCTTTTGATAACAAGCAATGTGCCGCAACTCGTTCAAAGATTCATCCGGGCTGCCAAGTCGAACTTGCGACTCTATTTAACCGAAATTTGCGGCATTACTTTGCGAGAACGCCCGCGCAAGCATCAATCAGGTTGAGCGGTCAAATTGCTATCAGTGGTCAGGAAGAAAGAGCCTGCGAGTCAGCAGCGCATGGTTGTTAAGAGTCATCTATAATTTCCCCAAGCTC
>DATHJK010000223.1:0-4857 GCA_035316225.1 Pyrinomonadaceae bacterium | reverse complement strand
GCGCAAGCCTATCATCTGCCTGAAGTCGCCTTCAGCGAGGCGGCTCGGTGCAAGCTGGAAACATACGTGTGGCCCGGCAATATACGCGAACTCGAAAACTGCGTGAAATACCTGACCTGTTTACAACTCAATCGCATGGTCGAGCCGCACGACCTGTCGCTTCTGGAATCAGAGAACGGGCATAAAGCATCGCCAGCCGAACAGCCTGTAACGGAACGGCCATTCAGGGACGCCAAACGCGAACTGGTAGATCGCTTCGAGCGCGAATACCTTGAAGGCGCTTTGCGCCGCAGCAACGGCAATATAGCCAAAGCCGCACGCGCAAGCTCGAAGCCTCGCCGTTCCTTCTTCGAACTGATGCGCAAACACGGTCTACAGCCCTCAGACTTTCTTCCTGAGACAACGATCATGCTGGAAGAGGCATGGAGGAGTTTCAATGATTCCGAGGATGGGAACGGAAACGACTAAGGCTAATCTGCTAGACGGATTAACAGACCGGTTGCAGCGTACAATCTGCAAATGCGGAAATATTATGCATGTTTAGCGAGACGCTTCGGCAAATGCTAAGATGTTTGGTCAGAAATGATTAATACGGATTCAGTGGAAAGCCTTTCAAATTCTCTTCCGTCAGGCTCTCATGATGTTGAGCGGGCGTTGATGTTGAAAATGAGGCTTTCGGATGCCATTTCGCCCGCGACTGCTTCGTTGGCCCAGCGAGGCTACCTTGGCTGCCTTCCGTTTGCGCATGATGAGAGAGATGAAATAGTTCTACGTCTGCTGCCCGAAAGAGACCTCGACGACTCGCCCGTTGCTATCGCATGGTGGTCTGTGACCGAAGGGATGACAATTGCGCCTGACCTCAGCCGTTTTGTCGCCGGACGTTTGGCGCAAACAGACATGGCCGACCCGGATAGAAAGATAAGTGATAGCACTCGCGCTCGCCTTATAAAATTTGCCGCAGAGTTTGGAGACAAATCCAGCACAGAATCTCTCTTAGATTCGGTTGATGAAGTGCGTTCGATTAAAGACTCGTCTGTTCGCGCAGGAAAACTTTGGGAAGTGGCTTGCCCCGATGATCCGCTTTGCAAGGCGCTGGCCGGAGCATGGACTCATCGAAGAAAAGAGGTGGGCGATTGGCTCAAGCAGGCTATGCGGGAAATATCTGATGTAGAGATTGTGCTGCGCCTCTACGTTACATACCACGTGATATACCAAACCGGAACGGATGTTACGGAAGAAGCATGGAAACTGGTAGCTGCCGATGATGTCTTCGATCCGACTTACACTGGAGCATCCTATGGGCCAACCAAAGGTGCATGGCTGAGCGAAGCTCTTACATATGCGATTCGATGGCTACAGGAACAGAAACGGTTGGATCCGCAACGCACCCAATCAGAGCTTTGGAAAGCGGCTCAGGCTTACGAGGATTCGGAAAATTACGATGGCTCAGAGCATCTGGCAGCGGCCAGAAAGCTTGCCACAGAGAATCCGGCGCTGGCTTACACGCATGCGGCTAACGCGGCGGCTTTTTATGCGCGCGAGACAGAGAAAACGCCCATCGAAGCGATCATCTTTGCGCATGAGTTAGCTCTAGCTAATGATTGGAAAAATTTAAGCACGGTGCTGGAATGGACGCGAGCCGAGATCGGTATTTAACAGACTTAATGAGAGGTCTGTAATAGAAGAGATGCGGCTCTCGTTGCGTCCTTTGGTCGAGTATCTTAGTCTGAGAAAATTGGTGCTAATAGAGCGTCCCAATCTGCGTAGGCTCTGTTTTCCAGTTCTGTCAACGCCGCCGCTCTCTTAGCCTTTGGCCCGTCAACCTCTGACTTCATCACAGCAATCTTGACAGCCTGAAGCGAGCGCCTTGCTTCCGCATTGTATGCAGCAATTACTATGTCCGGTCCGTGAGACTTCAAGGCAGCGCGCATGGCCTTTTTAGTTGTAGCGCTCGTCCCTGTCTGCACCAGAGCTATTGTTTCTAACTGCCTCTGGAATGCAGCACCACCAGGTTTCACTGCAACTTCGCCAGTAGATGTAGTCGGAGCATAGTCAAGCACGCCCTCTGCCTCAAGCGCCTTCTTAAGCTGGGCACGGATTTCGCTTCCGTGAATGCGTGCCGTTGAGCCTCCATGCGTTCGATGAGTGTCTTGATGCACGAGGATTGAGGGAAGATCATTTCCGTGCTGCTGCGCTGCTCCTTTAAGGTTAGCTGCGGCGTCCAACACACCCTCCGACGCATCTCTTGTCTTTGGATCACTTCGCATCTCATTGCCAGCCGTCGTGAGGGCTGCGGCCAGACTCTCTGCTAATTCAACCGGCGGGGCGTGATGCGCTTCACGCATCTTTCCGCCCTTCATCTTCGGCTCACTTTCTCCCAGCTTAGCCATCTCTTTGTAGCTGCCAACTTCAGGAGCCTTGTATTCAGCACTTGCTTTAACTTTACCTTTTCTATCAA
Organism: Pyrinomonadaceae bacterium; assembly: GCA_035316225.1. Lineage (GTDB taxonomy): Bacteria > Acidobacteriota > Blastocatellia > Pyrinomonadales > Pyrinomonadaceae > 3-1-20CM-3-53-8. The sequence goes on along the minus strand of DATHJK010000223.1, from coordinate 2,399 downwards.
CCTGGTTGGGAGCAATAATCACATCAAAATCAAGCTCGTCTTGTTCAGCGCCCTTGCCTGCCTCTGAGAATACAACTCTGAGCCTGATTCCCGGCTCTAGCTTGGCCGTGTAGGTCAGTTCTATATCTTTTGCCTGCGCCTCTTTCTCTTTTCGTAGCGTAGCGTAATCTTCACCCTCCTCTCGCGGCTTCTCCAACTCTGCTACCGCTTTTTCGGCCATAGCTGAGTGGTCTTTTGGCAACTCCTCCTCTTTCTTCTCCTCTTTGCCGAATCCCAGCATCTTCCCAATACCCTTGACCATATCAACTGCTTTCTTAATCACCCAGTCAATCGCAGCGTTAATAGGCTCGCGAATCTTGGCGATGATCTCTTTTATCTTTTCGCTGATGCCGCCCAGGCCGAGCAGGCTGGCGAGGAAGCCTATGATGAGGGGGATGGCTTTGGCGAGCGCGCTCTCTACGAACTTGGCGGCGACATCAATCGCTCCTTTGGCGATGGCTCCTATGGAATCTATGATGGCATTGAGAAACGCTGCAATCTGGCTGGCGTGATCTACGAAGAACATTATGATGTCGTAGATGGCCTTGCACGCTTTGAAGAAGGCGGAGGCAGGGTTCAACAGGCCGATGAGCCACGTGATGCCCGCGACGATAATGCGCTCGATGATGAAGCTCTTAATCTGTTCGAGAATCGTCTCCTTGAAATCTCCTATCTTCTCTACGATATACTTCCATAGACCCCCTGGCCCTTCGGTTATAAGAATCTTGAATATCTCAGCCGCTTGCTCCAGCGCGCTTACAACTTTCTCGCCGACTATGCCTACGGCGCGCGCGCGTATGTTGGCGTAGGTCAGCCCCAGTATCTGCATGACCAAGCCCAGGATGCCTTTGAGGTCGAAGGTCTTAGGCATCTGAATGCCCCCGGCGGCCAACTCGCCGAATAGCCATTCGATCAATCCCTGCTTGAGATGCTCTTCGATGTGGTCGGAAAAGTTCTGAATGCCAAGCTTAACGCCGTCCACAAGATTGCCCAGGAAGCCTATAGGATCGGAGATGATGTCGCCGATGACATCTGCCGCCTTCGCAAGGACATTCATCAGCATGTCCTTGAACGCGATGATCTTCTTGATAAGGCCGACGGTCGCGTCATAGATACGCTGCCAGAGCGACTTGTTCTCCTCGCGCAGCTTCTCCTCCATCGTGGACATACGCTGATACGACGCTTTGTAGGTTTGCGCGAGATTGTCAACGAGTTGGTCGCTGTGCTGGTCTATCTCGCTGCCCATATCGTCAAAGTCCGTCTTCACCTTATCAAGAGCTTCCTTACCGAATTGCTTGAAGTTTTTGTCCAGGCTATTAACAAAGACTTTAACCTCATTGAACCCGCTGGTGACTCGCAGCTTAGCTGTGCGAAGCTGATCATCTACATAGTCGGCGACTATATCTATTGCCTGCTCCACCTGGCGGAAATATTCGGCCCGGGCTTTGGCGAGCGATCTCTCAATCAACCTTTCCCAACTGCTGCCCCATGTTGTGAGCCATGTCCACTTGCCGCCTTTCTCCTCCTTGAACGTATTCTCGTATGCCGCTTCGGCGGCCTTGAGGCCCATGTTGAAGAGGAACATAGCGTTGGTATCCATCGCTTTCAGGATGAATTCGACAGCATCCTTAGTGTTTCTCTTGATTTCGTTGATCTTGTCGGTAATGCGCTTATGCTCCAGCTCGCTCTTGTCTCTGGTTCCGACCTGCTGCCCGGCGACATTGCCTATATGCAGAGCGCGCGCGCCATGAATGCCACCAAGACCCTTCGCTATCTCTTTTCGCGCCGCATCATGCGCGTTGCCCTGAACCTTCGCTTCGGATTGGCGGTATTGCGCCTCCAGTTTCGCTTCATGCTTTTCTACCGCCGAGCGCTCTTTGAGCGTGGACTCGAACGCAGGCTCGTTCCCTTTCTCTAGTTGTTCCTTAGTCACGCCGTTTTCCGCCATAGCCTGATCGGTCGGTTCGCGGTCGGACGAGTAATCGAGCCGCTCCGCAGGCAGCGGCGCGGGAACAACAGGTGCAGCAGACACGGGCGCTGGCGGCGCACCAACCGATTCGATCTCCAGCTTGGTCTGCTGCATCTCAGGCTGCACCTTATTGGGCGGCACTTCGTTATGGGCAGCGGATTCGAACGGTTTCGCGGCTTCGTCGCGTTCGGTAGCCAAGTGGCCGCGCATTGCACTGTTCGCTTGACTAGCGCCGCTCTCCATCATCCTGTCTGCTGCGTCCTTCGTTTTCGGCGGCGGTGCCATTACCGCATCAATGGCCTGCCTGAGCTTAGTCCTGAAGTCATCGCGCTTGACCGGCTCGGTCCCGGTCGCATTCATATTCTCGACCGTTTGCTTAGCAGCGACGCGC
>DATHJK010000222.1:0-4012 GCA_035316225.1 Pyrinomonadaceae bacterium | reverse complement strand
CGCTGCGCGTGCTCCGCCGCGCGCTGCATTGGAAACGGCTGCAAGCTCGTCGATCTGGCCTGAGAGTCGCTGAGCGTTCTGCTCTACCTGACCGATGCGGTTCTCGGCGGTGCTGGTGCGCTCTTCCAGAGGAGTCGCACGCGATTCGATTGACTGCGCCACTCTCAAATCCGTGTCAGAGAACCTGACCTGATCTGCGACCAACTGCCCAGAAGCATCGCCGCGTCCCTGCACCTCGACGCGCAGCCCGCGCAGTATGCTCGTCTGCCCGTAGTTGGTGCCGCCGCGCAGGAAGCCGCCCTTGGTCTTCACGCTCGTCGCGTCGGTCAGGCGAACAATCGTGTCAACGCCCGTAGTGTCGCGCACGGTGAAAGTGTCTGCGTCGCGGCGTATGACGATGCCGGTTAACTTCATCTTCTGGCCGCTCGTAACGGAGCGCGCCCTGGTCGTGCTGGTTTGCGCTGTGTTCTGGGTTGAATCCTGTGCGAAGGCTGTGGTGGCGAACGTCAGCAGTAGGCCGCAGATCAAAGCTAGAATGCGAGCCTGTCGGGAATTCTCAATAGTCATAATGAATCTCCATCTACAGTAAATTTTTGCGGAAACGTGGAAAGCGCCCCGCGTCTTCCTATTGTTGGCCGCGACGCATCCTCTTTTGAAAAGCGCGGCGGGCGTGCAAAGTCTGGGAGCAAGCCAAGATGATGTCGTAGCCATCTTTGCGCCAGCGAGGAGTAGCAGGCTAAGAGGTCTCGCGTGGAAAACATCATCACACTACCCTTAACCGCGAAATTCTATCGCACCGGAAAGCTAAGTCAAGCGAGTTATAAGAAGAAAAGGCAATTTCCGAGCGTTGCAAGTGAAAGATTAGACATCTGTCACACAACCGCAAGGAAGGGAGGATGGAAGGGATGAGGGATGAAATGGGTTGAGCTAATTCGTCAATTGAATCTTTAACTCATTCTTATTCATCCCTCATCCTTCATCCCTCATCCCTTATACAGTGAACTCCCCGGCTTCCAGAATCTGCTTGACGTAGCCCAGAAACTTTTCTGCGTCCGAGCCGTCAATGATGCGATGATCGAACGAGAGGGCGAAGTATGCCATCGTTCTTATGGCTATGTAATCATCTTCTTCGGGCGAAGTTATAACTTTCGGTCGCTTCTCAATTGCGCCTACGCCGAGGATTGCAACCTGCGGCTGGTTGATGATTGGCGTTCCGAACAGCCCGCCGAATACGCCGGGGTTAGTGATGGTGAACGTGCCGCCCGCCACTTCGTCCGGCTTCAACTGTTTAGTGCGAGCGCGATCCGCAAGATCGTTGGCTGCGCGTGCCAGCCCCGAAATCGAAAGATCGTCGGCGCGTTTAATCACAGGCACTATCAAGCCCCACTCCAGAGCGACGGCCATGCCAAGATTGATGTCGCGCTTGTAGATTATCTGGTCGCCGCTGACCTGCGAATTGAAAACGGGAAACTTTCGTATAGCCTGTGTCACGGCTTGGAAGATGAAGGGCATGTAGGTGAGCTTAGTGCCCGTGCGCTGCTGAAACTCTTCGCGGTGACGCTCGCGCAGGCGTGCTATGCGCGTCATGTCAATCTCATAAACGGTCGTGACGTGCGCCGAAGTGCGGCGCGAGAGCGTCATGTGCTCTGCGATCTTACGGCGCATCACGCTCATCTGCTCCACGCGGTCGCCCTCGCCCGGCTGCAACGCTGGCAGTTGCGCAGGAGCGTATGGGGGCGCATGGCGCGCCGTAGGCTCAGACTGTGCGCTCGGCGCTGTTTGAGCAGACGCGCCGGATTCTATGAAGCTCAGTATGTCGTTCTTCGTCACGCGCCCACTCGCGCCCGTGCCCTCTATGCGCGAGATGTCAATGCCATGCTCACGCGCGATGTTGCGAACGAGCGGGCTTGATTTCGTGCGTCGCAACTCTTCAACAGTCTGCTCGCCTTTGCTCTCTGCGGATACTTGCTGAGTCTCTGAAGTTGGCTGCGGTGGAGAGGGTGGAGCGGCCTGCACGGTCTGTTGTGTCTGTGGCGATGACTGAATACTTGGCCGAACGGGCGGCGCTGGAGGAGGCGGCGGCGCTACTGCGGGCGCAGCAGGCTCTTTCGCTGCCTGCTCTGTTTGAGGTTTCTCGGCCTGAGTTTCCTTCTGAGGCTCAGCCTGTGCGCTCGCGCCATTGTCACCGTCCAGCACAGCGACGACAGTATTAACTTCGACCGTCTCGCCCTCTTTGAATCTCACTTCGGTCAGAGTTCCCGCCGCAGGGCTGGGAATCTCTGCATCAACCTTGTCCGTAGAAATCTCGAACAGCGGCTCGTCGCGCTCTACACGTTCGCCAACCTTCTTCAACCACTTTGTTATAGTCCCCTCCGCGATGGATTCGCCCATCTGCGGCATAACAACTTCTGTGCTCATGTGTTCTCCGGTAAACAGTGTTCAGTTTTTAGTTTTCAGCCTGGCCTCGTTTTCTTAAAGCTGAAAAGTGAAAACTAAAAACTGTTCATTCCGCTGTAGTTGGATCAATCACTGACTTGATCTCAGAAACGCGGTTCGCAGGGAATCCGCCTTGCGCGGCATGCTCGCGCACTGTGGCTTCGTCCGGCGCTATGTAAACGCAGTAAATCTTATCGCCCGTCACGTAGCTCTGCACCCACTGAATCTTCGGCCCCATCGCCTGCAATACGCTACAGGATTTCTGCGAGACTGCCTGCAATTCCTCCGGCGATAAATTTCCCGCCCCGGGAATCTCACGTTCGATTACAAACTTAGGCATGACATTTCTCCTTTCAGTCGCAAGTGGCCGGCAGTCAGTAGCCAGCATATTCGTTGAGCAGCTTTCATCTTGAATCTCATCGCTCAATCTTGAATGCTCAATAAACTTACTGGCTACTGTCTCCTGACCACTTCTTCTTTCAATACGCCGCGAGTTTGCGCGCAGCATCCAGCACGTCTTTGGTCTGCGGCAGGTAATATTCTTCCAGTGGCGGCGAGTAAGGCACTGGCGTGTCAATCGAGGCTACGCGAACAACGGGTGCATCAAGCCATTCAAAAGCCTCTTCAGCAATCGTCGCTGCAATCTCGCCGCCTATGCCGCCCGTGCGCGAAGCCTCGTGCAGCACCATCACCTTGTTAGTCTTCTTCACCGTCTGCAAGATTGCGTCCCTGTCCAAAGGGGCGAGCGTTCGCAGGTCAACCACTTCAACGTCCAGCCCTTCCTTCTCCAACTCTTCAGCCGCGTCGAGCGCCGTCAACGTCATCGCGCCGAAAGTTATGATAGAAAGATCGCGCCCTTCGCGGCGCGTGCGCGCTTTGCCCAGTTCGACAATGTAATCATCTTCGGGAAGATTTTCCCTTAGACGCGGCAGACGGTAGAGTTTCTTGTGCTCGAAGAAGAGCACAGGGTCTGGGTCGCGTATAGCCGCCTTTATCAATCCCTTCGCATCGTAAGCGGTCGAAGGCTCTACAATCTTCAAGCCAGCCGTGTTCAGAAAAAAGGATTCCGCGTTGAGCGAATGAAAAGGGCCTGCGTGAACGCCCGACCCGCACGGGCCGCGAAAGACAGCCTGAATTCCAGCGCCCCAGCGATAACGACACTTCGCGGCGTAGTTTGTCAGAAGATCAAATCCGCACGAGATGAAATCAATGAACTGAAACTCCGCAACGGGCTTCATCCCCATCAGGGCAGCGCCGCACGCCGCCCCCACAATCGCGCCCTCAGAGATAGGCGTGTCAACCACGCGCTCTTCTCCGAATTCATCAATCAAGCCATCCGTCACCTTGAACGCGCCGCCATATGCGCCCACATCTTCGCCAATGACGAAGACCGTCGCGTCGCGCTCCATCTCTTCCCAGATGCCCTGACGAATCGCTTCGACCATTGTGGCCGGGCCGCCGCGCGACGGGCGATTTTGTTTGTGCTCTTTCTGTGTAGCAGTTGACATCAGTTTTTAATTTGAAATTAAGAGTTAATAATTACCGCCGAACACTTTCGGCCTGAAAGCTGGCGGAA
>DATHJK010000221.1:0-16141 GCA_035316225.1 Pyrinomonadaceae bacterium | reverse complement strand
TCGAAGTTAGCCTTTTGTCCAACTTTAGTCAGATTGGCTGCGAAATCCCCGCCAACGTGTTCGCCGTTCTCATCAATCGAGTGGCAGGCCATGCAGCCGCGTGTGTGGAAAATCTCACTACCGCGCGCCGCATCGCCACGCTGCTGCTGCGGAACTTGCCCGTCAAAGCTCTCCTGCCAGAGATAAGCTGCGATGGCTTTAATCTGGTCTGCTCCGTCCTCGTCGCGCTGAAGACGCCAGAACGTGGGCATCTTCGTTCCCGGTCGAAATGCCTGCGGGTCTTGCAGCCAGACGGGAATCCAGTTGGGATTGAGTTTCAGGCGAATCTCTTTCAGGTTCGGCCCCACCTTCTTCTGATCCTGCAAGAGGTAGCGCGAATTCAGATTCAACTGGTCAATGCGCGCGGCCAACTGGCTGTTGGTAACATGCAGCGCTTCAATATGAGCTTTCAAACGCTGCGCCGTCTCATCATCCGTCTCCGGCCTTCCGCTCGTGTCTTCAGCTTCCAAAGCCTCGCGGTCGTTCGCTTTCTGCTGCTCCTCCAACTGGCTTATCAACTGCCTCGTATTGGAGAGCGCGTCCGTCTCGCGGTCGAACCCTTCGTAGCGATGGCAGCCGACGCAGCCGCGATTCTGAAAGAGGTCGCGCCCCATGTTCAGAGTTGTAGCGTAATCGAGAACGCGGTCATTCTGGTGGCACTGTAAACAGCCTGCCTCCGTATTCTCACGCTCGTAAAGCGGGTGCAGCCAGAAAGGGTTAAGGCCGTGCGCCTTGACTACGTTTGTCGTCGCGCGCCCGTTGCCGCCGTGACAGGCGGAGCATCCGAAACGGTCTGGATTGTGAATCTGCAATAGCTGGCGATTCGGGTGCGAGACAAACGCGCGTGCCAGATCGTCCGGCCTTCGATTGCCGGTAGTGAAACTGGCGGGCGTCAATTCAATTGGCTCGCGCACGCCAAGGTGGCAGGTTTCGCAGCGATCAACAAGATTCGTTTCGTTGACGTTAATCTGCCGGATTGTGAAATCGAAATCGTTGTTGCGCTTGATGAGACTGTCAATCTGCTTCTGCGTCAGGCCGACCATGTGATTCTTCAGATAGTCGTCGCGCTTCTTTGCAGCTTCAGTGTAGGGCTTTAGAATCTCTGTGCGCTCTGCGAGCAGTTGCGCTTTCTGGTTTTTGAGATCGTTGTAGAGAGCTTCCAGATGCGGGAAATCCAGTTGCTTTGTCTCAGTCGCCCCGTTGCCGTTCGGAAGCTGAATCTTAACCTGCTCGGCTCTCTTCTTTGCAACTTCCTGACGGAGTTTGTTCTTCGCTGAATCGCTCGTTGCCTGTTCCACTCGATAGTTGAGAACAGTTATCTGCCCGCGCTGGTTCTGAAATGGCTCGGTTACTACGGCCAACTGGCTCTCTATGACTTTGACCTTATTATCAATCTCCTGCTTGCGCGAATCCGCCGCCTGCTGCGCCGCCTGAGCTTCGGAATCAAGCTGCTGGTATTCGGGCGAATTCTTGACCTCCTCTTCGGTCTGCCCGGCGTTCTGCCTGATGTTCTTAAGATAATGATTCTCGCGCTCGACGAATTCACGCTGCATTCCCTTCCACGGACGCTGCCCGTAAACCTCGTCGTAAAGCGCCCATGCCAGCGATGCTATCAAAAGCACTGCGCAGATGAGCATGATGCCGCTAGTGGAGCGGCTTACGATGGGGTCGCGCTCAGGCAGCGCCGCATCTTCTCTTTTCACCAGGGCGTCTTGTTCCGTAGAGTCGGCCAACTTGTCTTCTTCCTCCGCTTGCAGAAAAAGGCTCAAATATTAAACCAGGGCGTAACCCAGACATACTTGATGGTGAACACCAAACGTATGAGAAGTTTTACCGGAAAAGCCAGAAGCACAGAGATTGCGAAGAACTGAAACGTCAGGTACTGCAAAATGCTTGTGCGAGCAAGGATTTTCTTATCGAACTCTGTGCGAGTCATCAGCCAGTGGAAGAACAACCCGCCTAGAAGATAGAAGACGCCGACGACCATCGCGCCGAAAATCACCTTGCCGGGCACGCTCGTGATACCGAAGATTTCATGAAGGTCGCGGTTCTTATCAAACACCACAGCGTTGTGATCCCAGGTCTGACCGGGCCAGAACCATATCCAGCCGGGGCCGCGTATGAACGTCCCTATGATGATAAGAGTAATCCACATGAAGAAGCCCCATGCGAACATCCCGACCGCGAACTTTCGCTGCTTGAGCGAATAGTAACCGTTACCAAGCGGGTTCGCGTCAACGTAAGGAAAGACCATCAACCCTATAATCATCACCGTCGGCATCACCACGCCCGCAATCCACGGATCGAAATAGACGAGCATCTCCTGAAGGCCAAGAAAATACCAGGGCGCTTTCGACGGGTTCATCGTCAGATTAGGATTCGCCGGTTCTTCGAGCGGAGCGTTTAGCGTGATTGACCAGACGAAAAGAATGATGGTGACGATAAGCGTGGCTAGAAATTCAATGCGCACCAGATAAGGCCAGACGTGAATCTCGCGCGCCCAGCCGGGACGCCACGGCAGAGTCTTGCGGTGATGTGTTTTGGCTAACTGCTTGTCCCCTTCAAGCTCTCCAATGAGTTGATCGTTGTCCTTCGCCTGCCTGATTCCAAGCCAGGTGAAGAAAGCCACGAGCGGTATCAGAGCGACAATAGGAATGTTGTCGGGCGCAGACGCAATCTTCCAGAGCTGGTGCCAGTCCTGTACGAAAAATATCGCGTAGAGCGCGACACCGATAACAAGGGCGAGCAGAACCAGCTTGCCTACAGTGAGCCTGAATCTTCCCTCTGCCATCTTCCTTAATCTCCGAAGGAGTTAATCGAGAAATTTCAGATTACAATTTCAGCCCGACACTTTTGCGCCGCAAAACTTTCTACTTCCTCTTAACAGCTTTCATCTCAGACTCAAGCATCACGGGCGCAGGGCCGCTTATCCCCCCGTCCTTGCGTATGCGCCAGAAATGCACGGCCATGAAAATGGATGCGACGAGCGGGATGCCTATGCAATGCCAGATGTAGGAACGCAGGAGCGCGTTCGCGTCAACGATTGAACCTCCCAAAAGTCCAAAACGAACGTCGTTGTAAGGCGTCATCCCAAGTTGCGGCCCGAACGGCCCTTCGTGTCCGAACATGGGCGTGGCTCGCGCCATGTTCGTTCCAACCGTTACAGCCCAGAATCCAAGTTGATCGTCCGGCAGCAGGTAGCCCGTGAATGAAAGCAGCAACGTCAACACCAGCAACACAACGCCAACGCACCAGTTGAACTCGCGCGGTCGCTTGTATGAACCCGTCAGCACGACTCGAAACATGTGCAGCCACGTCGTGATAATCATCAGGTGCGCAGCCCAGCGATGCATGTTCCTCAGAAGCTTTCCGAAAGGAACGTCGTGCTCAAGGTAGAGAATGTCCCGAAAAGCCTGAACTTTCGTCGGGTGGTAATAGAACATCAGTAGCACGCCCGTGAAGGTCAGGACGATGAAGAGATAGAAAGTGATGCCGCCCATGCCCCACGTGAAATTGTAGCGAACGGCGTCGCGGTTCACTTTCGCAGGATGCAGGTGCAGGAAGACGTTTGAGAGAATTGCAAGCGAGCGGTTGCGCGGGTCTGAGCGGTCGTGCGAGACGCGGAAGATTGATTTCCAGAGCTGCGTCTGCTGCGGGTCGCGATAACCTTTCGCCTCTTCGATGGCGCGGTTCTTCAATTCGACAGCATCCTGGCGCACCTTTGCCACCAGTCCAACATCGCTCTTCTCGCCTTCTAACTGCTTCGTCTCCTGTTGATCCGGACGCTCAGAATCCATCAGGTTCTCCCGATTGCGGAATGCGGATTTAAGAAACATTTGAACCGGATTGGTAGCTGGTCTCTTCAACCTGCTTATTAATCCGCATTCCGCAATTGCTACAGTTGTATAAACGATCCCTCGTCGTTGAATTCGTTGCGCTCGCCTTTTGGCGATTTGTAAAGCTTTGCAATATTGACGACGACCTGCCCTTCAGCATCCAGCTTCACTTCGGCGCGATCCATAGGGCGCGGCGCTGGGCCTTCAAAGTTGATGCCCTCGCTGTCATAGCCGCTGCCGTGGCAGGGGCATTTGAACTTGTTCTCGCTCGGACGCCAGTCCGGCGTACAGCCCAGATGAGTACAGCGCGCGTAGATTACAAACATTCGATCAGAGGTCTTATCGACCCAGATGCGATATTGCTGCTGCCACTTTGTATCGACGCCTACGCCGTAATCCGACGGGAAGCCGATGCGGAAGACGCTTGAAGGCTCGAAGATGGTGCGCGGCAGGAAGAAGCGCAGGAACATCAGGAAGCAGGTAGTAAGAAAGCCGAAGACGGTGGCCCACACAATGCGGCGGCGCATCTTGTTCACGGGCGGGTCTGGCGCTGGCCCAACGACCATGCCTGCTGGCTTCGTTGCTGGCTTAGTCACACCTTTGGCGACCGACGCTGTAGGAGTGCTGGAAGCTTTGGCCGCTCCGGGCGCAACTCGTGCAGCGGGCGGTGTGGCCGCAGGCGTCTCCGTTTTAGCGGCCTCGGTTTCTTCCGGCGAATTTCGATTAACTGGACTGTCCACGCCGCTTACTCCTCCATAAATTCTTGACGGCGAACATTTCGGGCAAATTGGCAAACGTAGACTTACCGGCTTCGAGCCAGCTAGAGAGAGACTATAGAAATCCCCGCAGAACAGGGAAGAAAATTTCTCTCTCTGCTTCGTGGTCTTACCCAAAATGGCTGCGAAATGTCATGAAGTGCGCCGCGCCAGAATTAAATAAGAATCGGCTCGGTAGCGCTATTTATACTATTTTCATTTAGCTCTGGCAAGGTATAATTTCGTTGCGACTCCGGCATTGCTTTCAGGGTTTGGTTTAAGAACTAAAGGAATTGAGCGCAACATAAATTGAGCGAAAAAGCGCACGTCATCATCTACACACGCCCCGGCTGCCACCTTTGCGACCAGGCGAAGCGCATAATCCTGCGCGAAGCTCTCACAGAGCAATTCATTCTCGAAGAGGTCAACATTGATTGCAACCCGGAGTTGAAAGAACGCTTCCGTTATGAAATTCCGGTCATCTTCATCAACGGCGAAGAGGCTTTCCGGCATAGGCTGACCGCAGAAGAGTTCAGGGAACGCCTCAAAAGTCTATGAAGATATTTGAATTTTAAAAGCAACCAAGCCCTTGCGTGGCTTTGGTTATCTGAAATCTTTCAAAAAAAATTCTCTCAATTCGCATCCATATGCAGCCTTGTGGCTGATTCCTCTATCGCTGCGAATAGATGCTCGCGCTCTCCCTCATCACGCGCCTGCCTGTAATCGGAAAGAAGCTCTTTCAATCCGGCAAGCTCTTTGTAGAGTCCTGCGTTCTCTACGGGCGGCGTCAGGTAAGAGATTAACTCTGCATAAGAGCGCCGCTTTGCTATTGAGCCTTCCGACGGGTTGTTCACGCTGTAGATGTAGATGTTCGGCAACTCATCTATCAACCTGTCCGGCCAGCATTTTTCCGAAAGCCCAACCTGCTTGCCCGGCATGAACTCCAGCGCACCGTGAGTTCCAACGTGAATCACAGCATCGGCCTTAAAAACTTTTTCAATGAAGGTGTAGAACGCGGCGAACCCGTGATGCGGCGCTCCGCTTCGAGCCATCAACAGGCGCATTGGGTCACCCTCATAACCGAACGTGGGCTGCACGCCGAGGAAAAGCTTTCCGAGTTTTATGCCTTGAATCAATAGTTTTCCGGCAAAACTATTAATCTCGCCCGGCGCGCGCCCCCATTCCCTTTCAATCTCTTCGACGTAAGGACAAAGCTTCAGATACTCGTCCACACTCATCTGGTACGCCACGCTCGCCGCCGCTCCGTACACTTCAGACTCTGCGCCCAGAAGCCTCTGGCGTAAACTGTCCACGCTCTCAGGCACTTCGACATCGTAGCCCTCATCTTTCAACTGCCTGAGAATCCCCATCACGCTCGGAAATACGTCCAGTTCGGCGGCAGTCCCGATGTTCCCTTTATTCGGCGGGAAGCAGAAGACTACGACAGCCAGATTCAACTCTTCCCTTCCAGCCGTCTGCAAACGATTCCAGCGCTTCAAGCGGCGAGCCATTCGTCGGCATCTTTCTTCGAGCGCAACCGGCTCGCAGCCACGCGCAGGAATCCCGCCGTAGATGAAAGGCTCTGTCGCACCGTCAATCTCAGGAATTGCAACCTGCATCCCCGCCTGCACTGGATTCAACCCGATTTGAGATTCGTTCCACGATTCAATCGTCTGCATGTCCAGACTCACAGCCGAACGAAACGGGCGATTGAGCTTTAGTAAAAACTCTGCCGCCGCCGCGCTGTCATTCATCGCAGGCCCGCCAACGAAGCTGAACCCCGTCAAGCTGACAATCTGGCTCACACGCGACGATTGACGATTGACGATTGACGATTGACTAACAGCCGCAATTGACGAACCATCGTCCATAGTCCGTCGTCCATAGTCCACAAAAAACTTCTCACATGCCTCGCGGTTGTCCATCAGCGTCGAGAGCGCAGGCAGAACCTGCAAGCCTTCATCCTCAATCGCACGAATCAAACCGTCGTAAGCCTTGCGAGTATTGCTCACCACCTGCGGGCGCATCAGGAGAAGCCCAATCGTCTTTTCGGGATCGAGTCCTGTTTTATAACGACGCTCGTGCCATTTCCTGTAGTCTTCAAACTTCCCGAAAAGCTTCGGCGCGTCCGGGTGATAAATACCTACCGTCGGCATCGCTTCCGGTTGCGGCAGCTTTATCTTCAGAGCACGCACGCGCTCATCGGCTGCATAATTCTTAATTGCGCAGAGCAGCATAGAGCGAATGTTTGCGGGCGTAGGCTGAAGGAAGTAGCAGAAGAGATAGAGATAGTTTTTGAAGTCACGCAGCCGTCCAGCAGAAGGGACTAGACGAAGAAGCGCGGGCAAGCGTTCGGCAATCTTCAGATACTGCGCGTGATTGCCGGACTTTTTATGACGATAAGCGCGCGCCTGTTCTCCCATCCACGACGCCACTCTTCCGACGAGTTGCTTAGCGCGCCGAGCACCGGGCTTCGCCCCATCTCTTCCAGCATTTCTTTCGTCATTCGACCGGGCAGAGCCAAACAGGTTCGAGAAATCCAGTTGCCCCATGCGCGTGCGTCGCATCAAATCCGGCATGCAGTTGATGACGACGACCGCGCTTCTGGGCGTCCTGTATTTTTCAAGCGTAGATATGAGCCGCGAGCCGTTCTCGCCGTCCATCACGTGAATGACAAAGAGAACATCCGATTGGCTCAAGTCATGCTCAATTCCTCTCCATTCCTCATCGCTAAACGTCGCGCCGAAGTTATGAGCGGCGACACTTAGGCCGAGCGCGTAATCACGATTGATCTCACGCTCTGCCTGTTTAAGAGGTGCGAGAAGACTTGTGCCGACGTAAAGAACTGTGACGTTCAAGATGTTATCCACGTTTGCTTAGGATTTTAGAAGTTTAATGAAGCCCGCTTGCTCGAAATGGTGATCTGTAGTGAGGGCTTCTGTTAAGCCGTGCTGTTGCATGAGGAGGAAGCTGACGGCATCGCACAACGACCAAGCCTTATCCAATCGCTCATGTAACAAAGATAATGCGTCCTGATGAAGCTGTGCGCCCACCCAGGCGACTTCCACTTCAGAGTCATCAAGCAAATCTGTAACGAAGGTTAGCGACCTTGCTCGCGGCGTATTGCGAGCATGAGCCAGAGCAACAAACTCAACCAGCACATAATTGTGAGTCAACCGCGTTAGCGCAGCATTGTAGATTTCCAGCGCATCTTGATGTCGAAAGTCGCGCCGATCAAAGAGGCACATCAGCCCCGAAGTGTCCAATAGCATCAGGTTTCACTCTCGCTCGCACCGGCAAACTCGCGCGCAAGGTCGCGGTCAATCCCTTCATTATCAGCAGACCTGACATTGCCGCTATCCCATGCTCCGAAGTGCTGGCGCAACTTTCCCTGTGTCGCGCCCCTCGTGGCATCTCCCTGAATAGAATCACTGTCCTTTGCGGCTTCCAAGAGCTTTTCTGCAAGCAGCCTCTGTTCTTCAAGCGGCAATTTGCGCGCAGCGTCAAAGAGTGTTTCCAGCTTCTCGCTCATAGTTTCCACCTTCTAGCCTCAATTATAGCAGCCTAATCGTAGCTTTGAGCACACTCACGCGCGCAAGGGCAAAGGCTACGAAGTCCGCGACGATGCCGCCACCCGAAAACCGAGAAAGAGGTTACGATGTTCATGCGCGTGGCTATCCTGAGTCGCCGAGCGGCAGTAGATGGCCTTGAAGAACCACGAACCGCCACGCCACACCCGGTACGGTCTGATTTTATCGTTCGGACGAAACATCTAAGCGACGCCTTCAAGCTGGTCTTCCAATCCGGCGAAAATCTCTCTCAATCTTTCGAGCATCTGAGCATCGGCTGTCCAGAACCCGCGTCCTTCTGCTTCCAACAGACGACTGACCAGCGAGTGAACGGAATGAGGGTTCAGATTGCGCAGACGCTCAAGCATCTCTTCATTGAGCACGAAAGTGTTTGCGACTTCAGTGTAAACCCAGTCGTCAACGGCATCGGCTGTGGCGCTCCAGCCGAATGTGTTTGTGACGTGGCTTTCAATCTCTGCGACGCCTCGGAAGCCATGCTTGAGCATACCTTCGTACCATCTGGGGTTGAGGGTTTTCGTGCGCGTCTCCAATCGCACTGTCTCTTCCAGCGAACGAATTTTGGTCTCGCGCGAAAGCGAATCTGAAAGATAGATGGCGGGTCTCTGTTGCGCGCTCTTCTCGACGGCTTTCGCCACTCCGCCCAGATACTCGAAGTAATGGTCAACGTCCGTGATGCCGATCTCGAAGGAATCAATATTCTGATGCGCGGCTTCGACGCGAGCGAGCGCGCGTTCCATTGCAGAGCGATCTTCTCGCCCTTCTATCGTGCGCCCCGATTTATCGCGCCCGTATGCGAAACATTTTCGAGTGACGAACAGGTCGCCCAGAGTTTCGCCCCGCTCCCACTGTGAATCCATGACCATGAAGTTGACGTTCGTTCCGTAATTGCCGGGCGCATTTGAGAAGAGACGAATCACCGCATCGTCGAATGAGCAGTTCTCTTCTTCCATCTGCTCGCATACATTTTTGCGCAGAAAATTCATCTCGAATGGCTCGTCCAGAGAAGCAACCGAGCGCACAGCCTTGTCCAGCAGGTTCATGGTCGCGCCGAAGAGGTCTCTGAAAATTCCTGAGACGGTCATCACCACGTCAATGCGCGGGCGTCCTAATTGTTCGAGCGGAATCGGCTCGACTTCCGTCGCGCGGTTCAAGGAATCGCGCACAGGGCGAACGCCCAGAAGCCAGAGCGCCTGCGCGACGCCCTCGCCCTGCGTCTTGATGTTGTCCAGCCCCCACAGCACCAGCGCCATTGCGCGTGGATAGCTGCCCCTTTCGGAAAGGTGTCTTTCGAGAAGGCTATTGACTACGTGTTCGGCTCGCGTGAAAGCGATCTCGGACGGAACTGTGTACGGGTTAACGGCGTGCGTGTTTCGACCTGTTGGAAGAATGGCTGGATTCTGAACGATGTCAGCGCCGGGGCCGGGTTCTATGTATTCGCCGCGCAGCGCACGCGAGAGCGCATCAAGCTCGCTATTGGTCTTTAACTGTACGGAGATTGTTTCCAGCAGAGCGAATACAGGTCTTGAATCCTGCGAGCTTACGGAAGCCTTTTCCACAAGCCATTCGACAGCCGCATCAGTTCCGCGCTCAAGAAAAAGCGTCACGGCGTCCAGTACAATCGCATCAACTCGCTCGCGCGAAGCAAGAGCGCCAGCGTCATCGAAAGAAGTTCCGAGTAGAGACTGGTAATCTCCTAAACCCACACCTTCGGCAACAAGATCGGGCAACGCCTTTGTTCCGAACTCTTCGCGGTCGAACGAAGCTACCATGCGAAGCATGTCTGCATGCGAGCGTTCTTCAGGGACGCGGCCAAAGACGTGAAGCCCCGTCGGAATCAATCGCTGCTCAATCTCCAAAAGCCGCTCGTAGAGCTTGAGCACGCGCCGCTCGCGCTCTTCCGAAGCACTACTCGGCTCTGATCTATTATCTGATTTATAGTTCAGCAATCTCTTCATCAACCTTAAAGGATTTCCCGTGTCGCTGCCGCGCTGTCAATAATTGATATGAGAGAACGATTATTCTACGTTTGAACTCATTGCAGGCAAATGAACGTATCGCGCATTTAATCTTTCCGCAAGGCGCGCTGCCTCAGAGTTTTTTGCGCTCCTGTTATTCGTATCAACCAGCACGACGCCCACTCCGGCTCTAAATAATTCAACGCCCAGTTCAGCAATCTCTTCGTCAATCTGCCTGTTTCGCGCTGCACGTGAATCATCAGATGGAACTCGCAGTGGAATATTAGCGCGCCCATCTGTGAAAAGAAGAAGCGTGACCTTCTGTGCGCTCTGTTGCCGGGAGCGGCTGGCAATATTAAGAGACTCTTGAAGACCTGCTGAGAGCGGAGTCGCGCCGCCAACCGGCAATGCGTCGAGCACGGAGCGGGCGCGTGTGATGCTCTGGCTTGGCCCAAGCAGCGTTTCAGCCGTCTCGCCACTAAAAGCTACAATCGCCACACGGTCGCGCGCGATGTACGATCTTTTTAGAAGCTCCGCGAGCGCGCCCTTAGCCCGTCGAATTCGATTCAATGCCATGCTGCCCGATGCGTCAACGGCGAAGATGAAAAGCGTACCCACCTTCCGGCTGTATCGCTTGTAGCGCAATGCGCTAAGGGGTACGAGCAATGCATGCGCTTCTTCATCTTGAGCGCGCAAAGATTTTCCTAAACTCGTCGCAGCAAAAGCGCGCACGGTTGCGTCCAGCGCGATTCGCGCGTGAGCAGGTCTCTGCGAAACGGCTCGACTGTAACGCCCGCCGCGCCTGTCGTCCATACTTTGCCGAGCCTGCATGTGCCGCCTGCTCTTTCTTCCCGAACTCTCTTTTCCACGCGACGGGAAATCATTATCGAAAGAATTTTCCTGTAACTCGCTATCTACCGCTTCGACAGGTGCGTTCAGTTCTTTCCCTTTATTCGCGCCGCCATTCAATTCCCTATTTTTCCCAAGACCGTTTACGCCGCCGTCTCTGTTGTCGTTTGTCCCGTTCTGCCCGGAATGATATGAGCCGGATTCTACCTGCTCTGACTTCATGCGCTCTACTGTCTCGTTGCGTTCAGCATCTTGAAAGGCTTGCTCCATCTCCTTTTGAATCCGCGCGTCGCCGCTGCCTGAGCGTTCGAGCGGGTCGCGGCGCAGGCGATGACGAAGCGACATCAGCGCAACTCTTCGGACATCGCTTTCCGCAACCTCTCGTCGTCCTTCAAAAGCGGCCAGCGCACGCGCAGCACGCGCGATTGTGATTTCGCCTCTATGGCCGTGAACGCCAAGGCGCTGGCAAAGCTCTGCGATTCCGCGCAAAATGTTCCCCGGAATTTTCGTCCTCGGAAAATTAATTTGCCCGCGCCTTATTCGCCTGCGAAGTTTCTCCTGCTCTTTCTCAAATGCCGCGAGAACAGTTTCAGGGTCTCGCTCGAAATCTTCCATCAACTCTACGACGCGCACGCGCCCCTCTACATCTGCGGGTGTAATCACCTCTACGCTTAAGCCGAATCGGTCTTGAAGCTGCGGGCGCAGTTCTCCCTCTTCGGGGTTGCCGGAGCCTACCAGAACGAAATGCGCTGGATGCTCAATTGAAACTCCTTCGCGCTCTACCTTGTTTCGCCCGGTGACGGAAACATCCAGTAGAAGATCAACAAGGTGGTCTTCCAATAGATTAACTTCGTCAATGTATAGAAACCCTCGATTGGCGCGGGCGAGCAAGCCAGCATCGAACGCTTTGACGCCTTCGCCCAGAGCGCGCTCGATATTGATGCTGCCCGTTACGCGGTCTTCTGTAGCTCCCAGAGGTAGGTCAACGACCGGCACACGTGCGCGTTCGCGCGCCAGTTTTCCTTCTTTCTGAAGAAGCGATTCACAGTCTGCGCAATGCTCTTCATCTTCTCGCGGGTCGCAGTTAAACGGGCAGCCGCGCACAACCCAGACGGGTGGCAGCAGGTCTGCGAGCGCGCGAACGGCAGTTGATTTGCCGGTTCCGCGATGACCCATGATGAGAACGCCTCCGACCGATGGAGCTATTACGCTAAGGGTGAGCGCAAGCTTCATCTCTTCCTGCCCTACGATTGCGGCGAAGGGTAGAGAGGCACGGGCACGTCTCTCTGTGCTTTTTGCTTTTCGCGTGTGATGGCGGTTCGTCAAAGGGTTAGGTGGCTATTATCTTTCGGGATCTATTTTCCGGCGTGCCGGATGGACTGTCTTTAGTTGACAGCCATTTTTAACCGAAAAACGCTTTCAACAGCAAGCGTGCAAAGCGGCAGGCTTAAGTGACAAACGCGGGCATCTCGTTTATCATTGGCGCATCTTATGTGATGCTTGAGACTTTTTACAGGGAGGCTCGAAGACTTTTGTCCAAAGACCGCCCGAGGTTTTATTTTCATCCTCAATTTTCCGAAATCAAATGTCCGCAGTAGAAGAGACCAAACAAAATAGAACTCTGCCAGCGTCCGTCGCAAAGACGAAAGCTTCGTCGTCTTCGTCTTTCGTCAATAGCTTGCTCCGCCTGCTAAGCTCTGTGCGATTCGGCATCGTCCAACTTATCCTGCTCGTAACTGCATGCATGATAGGCATGATTAAGATGCAGCAGTCCGTAGAGGGTTTCGATAAGTATTACGCAGACCTGATGCCCGCCGAGCAGTTTCTTTACGGGGGACTGGGCTTCTTTGACATCTATCATTCCTGGTACTTCAACACGCTGCTGCTAGTGCTTTCCCTGAACATTATTCTGGCTTCGATAGACCGATTTCCCGGAGCCTGGATTTACATCAAGAAGAAGAAGCTTGAAGCGTCGCGCCCGTACATCTTGAACCAGAAACCACATGCTGAGGCTAAAGTTGAGAATGAAAGTCTGAAGCAGGTGGCAGAACGATTAAGCGCTGAAGCGCGAAAGCTAGGGATGAAGCCGACTCTTACGGAAAAAGATGGCCGCACCTATTTCTTCGCTGAGCGCGGGGCGTGGAATCGTTTGGGAGCTTATGCGGTTCATGTAGCGCTGCTGACAATCTTCCTCGGCGGATTTCTGACGGCGCAGTTCGGGCGCACAGGTCAGATGAAGTTGATGCCCGGATTGACTTCATCCGATATGCAGCAACTCAACTACTCCCTTGATGGAATCACGCCCGTCGCCGTTGATCTGCCGTTCAAAATTTATTGCACTGACATTCAGCAAAAGCTGATTCGAGCGGACGGCTCGATTGATGCCAGCAATACGCTGGACTGGCTGACACGCATCGTCATCACGGATGAGACAGGACAACGCGAGGGGCTTGTTCACATGAACGCGCCGCTGGATTATCGCGGTTACAGATTTTTTCAGGCGAGCTTTGACCCGCAAGGCTCTGCGCGAAACGTTACCTTGAAGCTCACGCCGCAAGCTGGCGGCGAGCCTCTGATGGTGAGCGTGGCGCGCGGCGGCTCGCAGACGCTTGCGGACGGGACGAAGATTGAGTTTCTTAATTTCTTCTCCGATTTCACATTAAACGGCAATCGCCCGGACAACAATTCAAACGATTACGATAAGCCCGCCGTTCAATTACGTGTAACAACGCCTTCGGGCGAGCAGAAAACAGTTTACGCTTTTCAGATGGAGTTGCCGGATGGCGCGCCCGTCGGCGCTCCGTTCGGCGGCTACAAGTACAGGTTGATGGATTTCGAGCGTGTGCCGCTCGCTCACGTCCTCTCTATTCAGCACGACCCCGGCAAGCGAATAGTTTATCTGGGTTTCTTCCTTCTCCCGTTAACGCTCTGCGCGGTCTTCTTCTTCTCGCACCAGAGAGTCTGGGCGTTGCTGGAAGAGAAAGAGCAAGGCGTCATTAATATTACGCTCGGCGGCAGCACCAACCGCAACCGGCTGGCTTTTGAAGACAGGTTCAAGAAGCTGGCAAGCACCGTCTCTGGCGAGATAATAGAGGTAGAGCAATCATGAGTGAAGTCATAAACGAAGCAACATTTGTAGAAGCGCCCGAATTCAATCTTAAAGCCACGTTGCGTTCCTACGCTCCTGCGATTCTGGCTGTCGCCGGTGCGTTTCTGATGATGCTGTTGCGAATCAAGCTGGGCGGCGCAGTCTTCATATCGGACAGCGCGCTGATGCTGCTGGCGCTCTTCTGCTACCTGACGGCTGCCGTCTTTCACTTGACCAATCTTTATGCGCCGTCTACATGGGCGCAGCGATTGGGGCTGTGGCTTGCGACATCCGGCGTATTCTTCAATCTTTCCAGTTGGCTTGTTCGATGGATAAACGCGCGCGATCATGAGCTTGCAATTCTCCTTAGAAATCCCGGCGCTGAGATTCCCTGGTTCTTCCGCTACATCCCGTTTGCGAACCTGTACGATCTGAGTCTGGCGTTCGCATTCGGCGCAGGCATCACGACGCTTCTAATAGCGCACCGCAAGAGCTTCAGATTTTTAGGCGCTCTCTCGCTGCCGCTCGCTTCGTTGATTCTGGTGCTGGCGCGATTCATCGGAGCGGATTTTATAAATTTGCCGCCGGTGCTTGATTCCTACTGGCGACCGATTCACGTTGGCATCGCATCGCTCTCTTACGGCGTCGCGCTTGTTTGCTTCGCAATCGCCGTCGTCTATCTTTTGAAAGACAGAACCAGACCTGAAGCTATGGCGATATGGACGAGCATCTTCTCGCTCATGGTTTACGCCACCGTCAGCCAGTATTCCGTTTTCACTTCCGGCATGTATCGCGCTTCGACCATTTTGCTCGGCGGCGAGCGGCGCTCTCCGATCCCGCTTCGCATAGACATTCCATACGTAGGCGCAATCCTGATAGTCACTTCCCTGCTGCTTATAGGCGTCATCGTCACATTCGGAATTTACCTTGCTAAAAAAGATGAGAAGATGCGCGTGTACGGCCACTGGCTGTTGAAACTTTCTCTTGTGGCTCAAGCCGTAGGAATCGCAACGCTCGTCTCCCAGATAAAATCTCTGACGAATCTAACGTCGCGTATTGATCAGGGGCAGTATCTTCTGTTCGGCAAGTGGATGGCCGAGCAGCAGGGCTTGAAGCCGACCGAGATTGCGCAGATTGGCCCGGATCGTCTGGCGCAGGAAGCAGTGAATTTTGTGCAGACTAAGGGGTCGCAGCTTGCGTTGAGTCTTAACGCCAATCCCGTAGAGCTAGCCGCGCTAATCACGGCGCTCACGGCCACGTTCTTTGTTATCCTCTTCAGCTTCCGAACGGAAAAGCTGCGCGAAGTTCTACCGCCACTGGAAAAGCTCGACTCGCTCATGTACAAGACGGCGGGCGTCACGTTCGCTCTCTTGGCGATGCTTCTGATTACGGGAGCAATCTGGGCCAACGAATCCTGGGGAGCTTACTGGAGTTGGGATTCAAAGGAAGTTGGAGCGCTGGTCGCGTGGCTGACCTACGCCGCATACTTGCACACGCGGATTGCTCGCGGCTGGACAGGACGACGCTCGGCCTACTTTGCAATACTGGGATTCCTGCTTGTCATCTTTACTTATCTGGGCGTGAGCTACCTGCTTCCGGGATTACACTCTTACGCATAACAGTCAAGAGTCTGGAGTCTGGAGTCCAGAAATCAATTCGTCAAAAACATTTCCTGGCCTTTGACTTCAGACTCCAGACTCCAGACTTATTCATAATGACTAAAGAAAACATTCTCTTTTCAATCATAGGTCTATTGCTGGGCTGCATCGTTGGCTTCCTCTTTGCGAACTCTTATAACCAGAGCCACATGAATCGTCCTGCGGCTACAGCATCGCCAGCGACTGCTGGCGGGCTTCCTCCCAATCACCCGGCCATCCCTTCAAACGGCGTAAGCGATGCGGGCGGCGGCACAGGAGGCGCGGGGGGCGCAGGCATGCCCGAAGTTCAGCAGGCCATACAGCAGGCGCGCAGCGAACCTGATAATTTCGACGCGCAGATGAAAGCAGCAGACCTCTATTTGCAGATAGGC
>DATHJK010000220.1:0-5052 GCA_035316225.1 Pyrinomonadaceae bacterium | reverse complement strand
GCGAGCGTGTCGCGCACTGTAGGCTCGTCGTCAACAACCAGCACGCGAAGTGACGGCGTTTCGACCGTTTTGATCTCTGTTTCGGTCGAGTCGGATTGCGCTGGCTCAGTGGCCGGAAGATCAATGATAAAGGTCGTGCCGTGCCCCAACTCGGATTTGACGCTGATCAGTCCGCCGTGACGCTCTATGATGCCGTAGCTCACGGCGAGTCCAAGCCCCGTGCCTTGCGCGCCCTTCGTCGTATAGAACGGCTCGAAAATTCGCTCGCGCACTTCGTCCGTCATGCCTACGCCCGTGTCCGTGAAACGCAGGCACTGGCGATCACCTTCACGATTGATTCCGATTGAGAGATGTCCGCCTGCGGGCATGGCGTCAACTGCGTTGACTATCAGGTTGACGAAGACCTCGCGCAACTCTGAAGCGTTGCCGAAAGTGTAAAGCGGAGCTACGGTCTTCTCGACTTCAACGTCGTATTGAAGCCCGCGCAGACGCGCCTCGTTCTTCCAGCGCGTGCGAGTTATCTCTACGGCATCGAGCAGAAGCCCGCGTATCTCCAGAAGCTCAAATTCGTTCTCCTGCGATTTTCGCGCAAACGTCTGTATGCGACGAACCGTTGCGGCAGCGTCTTCGGCTGCGGTCTGTATGATGTCAAGATTGCGCGAGAGATTTTCATTCAATTCGTGGCGACGTATAAGCTGAGCGCGCCCAAGAATGGCAGCGAGCGCGTTGTTGAAGTCATGCGCTACGCCGGATGCCAGTTGGCCCAGCGCGCGGAGCTTGTCTGCTTGCGCAGCGCGCTGCTGCTGCTGTTTCTGCTCGGTGATGTCGCGCGCGATGCCGAGCACGCCTGTCGTTACGCCGTCAATGACCAGCGGCGCGTTATAGTAGAGCGCATCACGCACTTCGCCGTCGCGTCTTGTATATCGAATCTCGTAGGAGCGCGGCTCGCCGCCGAGAGCCAGTTGGAAATTCTTCTCCGCTATCTCTCTGTCAGCAGGATGAAGCATCTCTGTGAAGTGGTGGCCGATTAAATCGTCCTGACGATAGCCGGTCGTTGTTGTCGAAGCCGTGTTGAGCCAGAGGAAATGTCCTTTAGTGTCGAGCGCGCAGATAGGCTCGCGCACGCTCTCCAGTATGTGCGTGAGCAAAGACTGGCGCTCGCGCGCAACGGCCTCAACCTTTCGCAGCTCCGACAGGTCGCGCGCGGTGCAGACTACGCCTACGGCCTTACCTCCTGCGTCCATCACAGGCTCGACCGTAATGAGAAGAGGACGATTGGCGCGCTCTGGCGTAACTTCAAGCGTCATGCTACGCCCTTCGCCGAGCGACTTTCCGACCAGACATTCACCATCGCCGCTCGCGCGCAGGATGTCGCAGCAGCGCCTTCCCAGCAGCAGGTGCGGCCATGAGTCTTCAAGCGCAGCGCCTGCGCGATTGACGCGCGCAAGTCTTCCCGCGTCGTCGAAGATGAAGATACCCTCGCTCATTGCGTTGAAGGTAGTTTCCCAATCCTTCTGAGCGCGCTTCGTTATCTCGAAAAGCTCAGCCTGCGAGATACCTATAGCAAGCTGCGCCGCGACAGATTCAACCAGCGCCACTTCATCCTCTGTCCAGTGGCGAACGCGGTCCGTCTGATGAATGCAGAGCGCGCCACGGAAGCGGTCGTTCACCACCAGCGGGTACAGTATCTCTGAGCGAACGGAGTTGCGCGCTGCATAAGCGCGCACATGAGAGTTGAACTCCTGCCCGCCCACAGAGCAGTTGAGCGAATCGTAAATCACCAGCGGGCGCTGCGCGCGCAGGAGCCTCTGGCCTACAGGGTCTCCATAGTTCGTAACCGCATCGCTCACGCGCGCAACACCCTTTGAGACGTACTCGTGCGATGTCTGCGATTCAATGCTGGCCGAATCGTAGAGGCGCAGGTGGACGCGCGAAGCCGCGAGCGCCTGTCCCAGTTCGCGCGTTGCAGTCTCCAAAACTTCCGACATGCTGAGCGAGGCGCGTATAGCCAGGCTCAAGCGGTTCACAAGTCTTTCGCGCACGCTCGTCGCCTCGGCCTTCTGGTAAAGCTCCGCGTGGCGAATAGCAAGCCCTGTGTGATTTGCAATTGCGCGCGCAAGCTGAATGTCAGACTCGCTCCAGCGGCGCGCCGAGCGCGTGGTCGAGAGCACGAAGGCCGCAGGCATCTCGTCGCCGACGCGAATGGCTACGTACATGATCGAGCGCACGCCTGCCATACGAAGGAAGCGGTGGTACAGTTCGCTTATACGCTCGTCGCCCGCCGCGTCGTCAAATGCGAGCACTTCATGCTGCTCTATGCCGTTGATGAATTCGGAGAGTTCAGCGAGCGGGAAGTCCTTGCTTGCGGGCTTTACACTTTCGGCATGATACTCCACCACGTTGCGAACGATGCCCGCCTTCGGGAACTTCATGAAGATAGAGCAGCGGTCAACTTCCAGATGCGAACCCAACTCACGCACTGCCGTACGAAACACTTCAACGGGATTGAGCGTGCGGCGCACGGCGCTGGATATACGATTGATGAGAGCTTCGCGCACGGCCTGTTGCGCGAGCGCGCCCTCGGCACGCTTTCGCTCCGTGATGTCGCGCGCTATGCCCTGTACTCCTACCGGTTGCCCGTTCCTGTAAATCAGTCGCGTGCTGACTTCCAGCGCTACGCGAGAGCCATTCTTCGCTACTATCTCCAGTTCGTAAACTGTAGAAACATCTTCCGAAGTTTTCCGAGCTATCATCTGACGCGCCTGTTCCAGATAGTCGGGCGAGACCACCTGGGCTATGTTCATCCGCATGGCCTCTTCGCGCGAGTAGCCGGTGACGCGCTCGCCCGTGCGATTGAGCGAAGTGAAATTGCCCGAAAGATCGTGGGTGTAGATGATGTCGTTGGCGTTCTCGAAAAGCTCGCGGTAGCGCTCTTCCGATTCGCGCAGCGCTTCCTCTGCGCGCTTCTGTTCCGTTATGTCTCGCACGACCCCTCGCACGCCTACAGGCAGCCCACGCGCGTCGCGTTCGATGGTCGTGATATCTTCAAGATAATGTGGGACGCCCGATGCGTCGCGCAGCAGGTGAACCTGTCGCACAGGCTCGATGGTTTCGCGCTCGTTGACCTCCGCTATGTCCTGTTCGGCCAGCTTATCGCCCAGCAACTCGCTCAAGTGAACGCCTATCAACTCGGACGCGGGGCGACCGAAGAAGCACGCTCCAGCCTCATTCATGCTGGTGATGTGACCCTGCATGTCGCGCGAGAAGATTATATCTGGCGCTTGCTCAACTATCTCGCGGTAGTGGCGCTCTACTCTGTGGCGCTCTGTGAGGCGCGCCACTTTGACGGAAAGCTCCTGGCGTCGGAAGGGAATTTCGAGGTAATCGTCTGCGCCTGCGACAAGCCCGTGCAGGTTGTCTATCTCCGAGGTGCGCACGGCGCTAACCAGAAGCACCGGCACATGCGAAGTGCGCGCGTCCTGTTTCAGAAGGCGGCAGAACTCCAGCCCGTCCATCTCAGGCATCACAACATCGCTGATGATGATGTCGGGTTCTAAACCGGGTGCGAGTTCGAGCGCGCGCCGTCCGTCGCTGGCCGAAACGACCTTGTAGCCTTCCTGCTCAAGCAGCACGACTAAAAGCTCAAGCACGCGCTTGTCGTCGTTGACGGCGAGAACAACCGGGGCTGTTCTGGTTGGGGTCATCTGGAAGTCCTCTCGACACACAACCGCTTGGCATTGGGGAGCGGAAATTTTCCCTGGAGAAGCTTATCTGCAAACTTTCTGGGCGAGAGGGCGTCTCAAAAGTCTGGTAACCGACGGGACGCCTGTGGGAGAATTGATGACTCTAGCAGCAGACAATGAAAATTCTTACGCTCGCAGAGGAGAGATATTTCTTGCTGCGAGCCGTCAGCAAGTATATCAAAGTAAAAACAGGCTTGTCACGCGGCCAAAGGAGAAAAACGTTGGGATGATGAGAAAGAGGCTGAGATGAGAGTTTGTTCACAAAAACTGCGATGCCCGCGCCAAAATTGATTAGGAACGAGATTGAAAACCCCTTAGCGAGCTTATGTATCTCCCTTTGCGCCTCCAGCGTGAATCCTCAATCTCACTAGCTTGAGCTTTAAGATAATTGCGGTTTCACGCTGGAGGCGCAAAGAAAAGAGCAAAGCTCGCTAAGGGGTTTTCAATCTCTGCTTCCGGTTTTGAGACAGACTCTTAATCACTGTCGCCTGGGCGAGCGCGAAGGGGCTGGTGCTGTTGACGATTTAGCGAAATAGCCCTGCCTGTAGGTAAGTTTTAGTTTCTGACGCTGCAAATCCTGATTGACTATATCTATCTGCACGCGCCGCCAGGAGCCGTCTCGGTTCTTGTTAGTGGGCGAGTAAGCGATCAGATATTGCGAACGAAGCTCCTGCTCGATTTCAGTGAAAGCAGCGCGCAGGTCAGACTCGTCATGTGGGAAGAAGGCGCGACCGCCCGTCTGCTCTGAAACTTTGCGCAAGGAGCCTTCGTTGACGCCGCCGCGATAAGGGTCGCCTATGCCTATGGCGTATATAACTGCGTCGGCTCTTACGGCGCGATCAATGGCTTCGGAGAGCTTCTTCTTGCTACTGGAATCAACGCCGTCCGTGAGAAGTATTATGGCGCGTCTGGTGTGATCGGAAGTCTGCGAGAGTATTTCGTCTGCGGTCACCCATATGGCGTCCCAGATGGCTGTCGAACCTGCAATCTGTTGATTGGTGCCGGAGATGGGCGGCGTGCCTGCAATCTGGCCGTTACCAACGTAGCCCGCAGGAGGCACGAACTCTACGCGATCAAGCGCGCGACGCACGCGAGCAGAATTTCCGGTCAATCCCTGCTCCAGCGTGGCCTCGCCGGTGAAAGTGACGACAGCGGCCTCGTCGTGCCCGGAGCGTAAGACAGAATTGACGAACTCGCTGGCGGCCTCTTTCTCAGATGGCAGCGTGCGCTCTTCCGACACGCTGGTGTCAACCAGAATTGCGAGCGATAGCGGCAGATCAACCTGACGCGCGAAAGTGAAAACTTCCTG
>DATHJK010000219.1:0-8300 GCA_035316225.1 Pyrinomonadaceae bacterium | reverse complement strand
GAGCCGGGAGCAGTCTGGCCCGGTCAAACGCACTCTTTCATCATACTCAACAGCGATGGAGCGGATACGACTAAACGCAAGCCTGTTGAGATCAGGAGTGGCGCGCGTCTGCTGCTCATTAACGGTAGCGGAAGCGTTGGAACACTCGGCTCGCTCAACCCTTTGCGATTTGAGTCCAAACAGGCCGCATTCGATTTCATCACAGCCAAAGAGCTTGGAAGGAGCAGATGATGAGCACGCAGTTTTCAAACGAGCTTAAAGAACTTCGTCGGCAGAAACTTTTCCGGCAGATTACGCAATCGGCGCTGCCCGTTCACACCTGCGCACACTTGGCCGCGAAATATCAGCGCATGCTTGAGGCAGCCGCGCAGAAGCTACAGGCGCTGCGCGAAATCAATCTTGAGTTGATGATGACGGACGCCAAACGCCGCGCAGGTTACTTCATAGTGCTCGTCGCTGCTATAGCAGTCTATGGAATTGATTTCATTTTGCTCAGCGCAGTCGCAGAGTATTTCGCGCGCCGCGTCTATTCAGACCCGTTCATGGTAATGCTTGCCAGATTGGTCATCCCTGCGGCGATTCTGATTATAGAGATGATGATAGCCAGCCAGCGCGCCTTCGCACACGAATGGGCTACAGAATACGGAGGATCAAAGACCTCCTGGGTCTGGATAGTCTTCAGCCTGCTTCTGCTCTGCTTTCTCCCCGCGATGCTAGTTGCTACTCACGTCGTAACCATGCCCGCCACAGTCACGCAGGTTTTGGAGACGGTGAACATCCTTCAAATAGCGGGTCTCATAGCCCTAGCCGTAGTCATGCACGGCGTTATTCTCTACGGCGGACAACTTGCGGTAGAGGCTAAAGCCTACCTGTATCTTAGGATTCGTTCATGGAGATTGAACCAAAGGATCAAGCGGCTCGATAACAAATTTCATAAGGCGGCGACCGCTGCAATGCGCGCCTACATTCTGCACGAGCGAGCCGTGCAGGAGTACAAGGTCATATTCCCGAACACGGAGATGTCTGCGGGGCCGTTCGACCTGACGACCAGACAGCTTTTGCACACCCGTCTCGGTCGTGAGCTGCCCGGACTGCCGCAACCATCCGGCACTCTCAATGAAGAATCGCAAAGTAGCGCGCATTCAATATTCTAAGGCAGGTTGTAGTCGCGTGCGAGTGAGATTATGTCAGTACCGCCTGCGGTAGCGGGCGGGTAGTATTTGAGTGGGTAGACCATCTGCAAGATCATACAACACCCGCCCGCTACCGCAGGCGGTACTGACTTGTTTTGAGATTGAGAAATGAGGCGATGCAAATGAGCGTGGCGTACATTGTAGAAGAGAACATAAGTCTCTTGAATTTAAAGGGGCTGCTATTGGACGCGCGCTTTGAGATTGAGCGGCGCATGACCTGCGGCAGCTATGCAGAAATCTACATAGCGCGCAACCTCGCTCCCCGAAAAGATGAGCCAGAGACGGTCATCGTCAAGGCGCTGAACCTGTCGCTTCAAGGCGAGTGTGATCCTGACCTTGAACGCACCCTGATTGAAAACATCGCGCTCGAAGCGCAGACGATGAAACGCTTTCATCACGCCAACATCGTGCGGCTGTTCGCTTACGGCAAGTCGTTATCTAACGACGGGCGACAGTTCTACTACCTTGTTCTGGAATACATGCCTGGCAGGAGCCTCGCACATCTCTGTCGCTCAAACCCTCTCACATTCGAGAAAGCTTTAGATTATACAGAACAGATAGCTTCGGCGCTTTCCTATGCTCACGCGCACGATGTTCTGCACCGCGATGTCAAGCCGAATAACATCATGCTGTCTGCTGATCACAGGCTGGTGAAGCTGCTGGACTTCGGAACCGCACGGCTGCTGAACAGCGACAACGGGCCGATTACAAAAGTTGGCACAGATATCTACTCCGCGCCTGAACACTACTCTCAGTCGCACATTGCGGGAGTTAAACTGACGGCTGCGGTTGATGTCTATGCGCTGGCTAAGAATCTCTATTTCATGCTGACCAGCACGCCTCCATACGCTTTCAAGCAACAGCAGATTACTTCGCTGCCAGCGCCGCTTGACTCGCAGCCCTGGGCCGAAGCCGTCCTGCGTGTGCTCAAGAAAGCGACATGTGATAATCCTACAGACCGCCATCAATCTGTGCGCGACTTTTGCGAAGACCTGCGCGCAATCACTGAGCAGACGGTTCACTCGTCTCGCCGCTGGCAGAACTCAGAAACTCTGCACGCACCTAAAAGCTCTCGCATAGTGATTGAAGTGACGCCGCCACAGCCGCGCTACTATGGCGCAACGCTGAAAGCTTTCGGCCAGCGATCAACTGCTCATGCAGCTTACCTCGCAAATTTCTTCCTTCGCTCTTTCAATCCGGCGTGGACGCGGGCTTGCTCGTTGCTACAACGCGCGGGCAGCACTATCACTGGCTTCTGCCAGTGGACATGGCAGCTTCTAAAGGCAGCACCGTTCGGATTGTTTGCGCGAATCGCAACGGTCATCCTCATTTGTCTGGCTCTCCTGATAGCGACGCCGCAACTATTAAAGTGGTGGCGCTTGCCGCCATCTACTAATCCGAGCGAGCAGGCGGAAACACCTGTACTCGAAAATCTGGCGACCGCCAGCACCGATATCAACATACGCTCAGGCCCTGGCAGTAAAGCCCAAAAGATAGGGCTTGTCGAGCGAAGCTCTAAAGTGCGCGTCATCTCGTTTAGCCGCGACCAGAGGTGGTGCGAGATAGAAGTCCTGCAACACGGGCGTGAAAAGGAAGACCCATCCTCTTCAGATCGCGGATGGGTGAGCCGCACTTATCTAATGTTTGAATAAAAGGGGTGACGCAATATTGGGACGATTGCTGGCAAAGATTGAGCCGCTCAGACGCTGGATTGACGGCTATCAGACAACAGGTTCGCTACAGGCGTTGAACTCACAACCGAAACAGCGCCGCGTAGACGGCAGAGTTTCCGATTCGCGTGACGTGCGAGGTCGGCTCCTGCATGAATCAAGAGGCGTTTACGCCGCCGGGCTGCCCGACTTACATCCCCAGAAAATTCATCCTCTTCCTCAGCAGGGAAGATGATAGTGAGCGGCAGAGAGATAAGCAACGCGGGATTGACAGGCATCCATTGTTTTTCAATGTGGGCGTGAAGCAGAACGGGCATCTTGGCGGCACCCGTAACTTATTGATTATTGATGAGCCGAGCAGGACTCGAACCTGCGACCCACTGGTTAAAAGCCAGTTGCTCTACCGACTGAGCTATCGGCCCAAACACGTTCTGTTGTTGAGAAACATTCTACATACGATGATTTGACCAATCAAGCGGTGATTGAGTTGAATGCGCGTTATTCTCCGAACCATCTGGAAAGGGCAGAGCCTTGACAGCGGATTGTCTGCGCGCGTTCCGGGCCTGTTGAAACCAGGCCGATCTCTACGTTGATGGCGCGTGAGAGGAATTCTATATAATCATGCGCGGCGCGGGGCAATTGATCGAGTTCGGTCATGCCTACGGTCGAGGTCTTCCAGCCGGGCAGCGTTTCGTAGACGGGTTCGACGCGGCGCAGGTCTGAAGAGACGGGCGGAAAACCTTCAACGTCGCGCCCGTCCAGACGGTAGCCGACGCAGACCTTGATCTCGTCAAGCGCATCCAGCACATCAAGTTTCGTCAGTGCTACGGAAGAGAATCCGTTTATCTCCGCGGCGTAGCGCGTGGCGAATGCGTCGAACCAGCCGCAGCGTCGCGGTCGTCCCGTAGAAGCTCCGTACTCGCGCCCGCGCTCGCGTATCAATTGGCCCAACTCCTCTTCCGCTTTCAGCATCTCCGTCGGAAACGGCCCTTCGCCCACGCGCGTAGTGTAAGTTCGCACGATGCCGAGCACGCCGGTGAAGCGATGCGGCGCAATGCCTGTGCCAATGCAAGCGCCTCCGGCTGTCGTGTTCGATGATGTGACGAAAGGATACGTGCCATGATCCACGTCTAACAGTGTGGCCTGCGCGCCTTCAATCAGTATGGAGCGGCCTTCGACCGCAGCCCTGTTCAGAAAGTGTGTGGTGTCTGCGATGAAAGGCTCTATGCGCTCGGCAAGCGGCGCTATCTCGTCGAAAATCTTTTCGGCGCTCAATGCTTCACCGCCGTAGGCTACTATGATGCGGTTCGCATCTTCCAGATTGCGTTCAATGCGTGAGCGCAAGACTTCCGGCACGACAGCATCGGAGACGCGAATGCCTCTTCGCCCCGCTTTGTCTTCGTAAGCAGGGCCAATGCCGCGCAAAGTCGTTCCAACTTTCTCATTGCCCAGACGCTCTTCGCTGGTGTGATCCAGAGCGCGGTGGTAGGGAAGTATCAGATGAGCGCGTGAGCTTACCAGCACACGCTCGGGCGTGACCTTGATGCCTTGCTCTGCGAGTCGGTCTGCCTCTTCAAAGAAAGCTTTCGGGTCAATGACCATCCCGTTGCCGAGCACGCACGTGCGCCCTTCGTGAACTATGCCTGAAGGAAGCAGGTGAAGCACGAAGGAGCGCGTCCCGACCTGTACCGAATGTCCAGCGTTGTGCCCGCCCTGATAGCGAGTCACAATCTCGAAGCGCTCGGCAAGGAGATCAACAATCTTCCCCTTACCTTCATCGCCCCATTGTGCTCCGACGACAACAATTATCATAAGAAGAGGTCAGAGGTCAGAGGTCAGAGGTCAGAGGTTAGTTCTGGTCTTTTACTGACCTCTAACCTCTGACCTCCAGCCTCAATATTTTCAGCTTGCCCGCTCTAACTTAACTGGTTTCTCTATGAAGTAGAAGCTGCATGTGCCTCGCACTTCCTGTAGGTCGCGTTGCTCCATTGGGAAGAGGCGGCACTGGTTGGGTCTGTCTTCGTAGATGCCGCAGGAGGTCGTGCCGTTCGAGTGCTTCTTCAGGAAAGGGCACTTGAAAAGAATCTCGCAGCATGCGCCGCACCGGTTGCATTCGCCGCGACGAAGCGCAAGTTTTTCTATGACCTCTTCCTTGCGAAAAGTTGCGGTGACGAAGCGTCTTAGCTTCCCCTGGGCTTGGCGCGCACGAAACTTCGCATCTTCGACCGTGCGCGAGCGCAAACGCTCGGCCAGCCGCTCTTCAAGTGAGCGCTGGCGTGCAGAGCGACGTTTGCTCGTTCGCTTCATATAAGGGATGAGGGATGAAATGGGTTGAATCAACTGGTCAATATGTAATTGACTCAATCTTGTTCATCCCTCCGCCCTCATCCCTCATCCCTTCTCAAGCGCTTGCTGCGCCGGTGACGTGCTTTTCAATCATGCGCGAGATTGCCTCACGGCTTGTCGCGCCAACAACGCGCTCCTCTTCTTTGCCGCCCTTGAAAAGGATGAGCGTGGGGATGCCCTTGATCCCGTAGCGTTGCGAGACGGAAGGGTTGTCGTCAACGTTTAATTTGACGACGCGCGCGCTTTCTGCGAACTGCTCAGCGACGGCTTCGACCGTCGGCGCAATCATGCGGCACGGAGCGCACCATGCAGCCCAGAAATCAACCAGCACCGGCTTGTCAGATTGCAACACGTCTTTCTCAAAACTGTTGTCGCTCACTTCAGTAACATGCTCACTCATTTATGTTCTCCCGGTAGTGCAGATGTCAGATGCTTAGATGCCGGTAAAGGAACGCAAGTCTTTAATCAGCATCTAATCTCCCTAAAATTTCATTACAGCCTCATAAAGGTCGAGATACTTTTGCGCGGCAACGCGCCAGGAATTGTCCTGCCGCATTCCATTTGCTTGAACCTTCTTCCACATTTCAGGTCTGTTATAACAGTAGAGCGCCTCGCGGATTTTTTCAAGCATCGAGTTTGCCTCGTAGCGCTCAAACTTGAAGCCTGTGCCCTCGCCCGTCTCCCAGTTGAAACTATTAACGGTATCGTCCAGCCCGCCCGTAGCTCGAACCACAGGCACTGTGCCGTAGCGCATACTGTACATCTGGTTCAAGCCGCAAGGCTCGTAAAGCGACGGCATCAAAAACATGTCCGCGCCCGCCTCAATCTGATGCGCGAGCGGTTCGCCAGCATAGCCTTTATAAATTCCCACACGCTGCGGCGCATTATCGCGCAGCGCTTGAAGAAAATCTTCGTACTCGCGCGCGCCCGCGCCCAGTGCAATGAAGAAAGCGCCCTCGTGAAGTATGGAACCGGCGGCCTCCCTGATTAGATCGTAACCCTTTTGAGCAACGAGGCGCGAGATGATAGCTATTATTGGCCGCTCTAACTCTTCTGGAAGACTAAAGCGGCGCAGAAGGTCAAGCTTGCACTCGCGCTTGCCAGATAGATCATCCACGCTGTAATGCGCGGCAATGTGCTGGTCGGTTTCCGGATTCCACAGGTCATCGTCAATGCCGTTTGTAATCCCTGCCAGACGATCACGACGGTCGCGCAGAAGCCAGTCGAGTCCGTAGCCCTGCTCCGGCGTCTGAATCTCAAGCGCATAGCGCGGGCTGACGGTAGTCAGCGCGTCGCTCGTTATCAACCCGGCCTTGAGCGCCGACGCCATGCCGTTAAATAGAAATGCGTTAAGCTCATTCAACTCGCCAAAGTCCATCCACCACAAATCGCCAAGATCGAACAGACCCTGATAAGCGAGATTGTGTATGGAGAAGACCGAGCGCGTCTTGGCATAGAACGCATCGAACGAGCGGCGCGCGCGAAGCTCTACGGCTGCGAATCCGCCGGGCCAGTCGTTGCAGTGGATTATCTCAGGCGCAGGCCCGCCCAACCGCTTGAACAGCGCAAGGCTTGCGCGACAGAAGAAAGCGAAGCGCGCATGGTCATCGCCATAGCCATAGATGTTCGGGCGATTGAAATATTCTCCACCTTCAATCAGGAAAGTAGGCGCGCCGGAAGCGAAGCTGTACCACACACGCGCGCGCGCAGTGTCCCCGCGCCACTGAACTTCCAGATTATCAAATATCGGCTTGTCCAGAAGGTTTCGGTCAACCGAGCCGTACAGAGGCAGAACAAGCGTTGTGTCTGCGCCAAGTCCCCGAAGCGCTTTCGGAAGCGCGCCCGCCACGTCGCCCAAACCACCCGTTTTGGCGTAAGGCACAGCTTCAGACGAAAGTATTGCAACGCGCAAAACTCTTCAACCTTCACCCGGCCCGCAAAAAGCGGCAAGGCATTCTCGGGAATTAACTGGCTAATGATACGGAGGAACAGAGGATACTATGCTGAACCGCGCTCGCGTTTGTCAAGACACGCATAAAGGCGTGAATCGTAAATAGTAAATCGTGAATAGAAAAAGCAAAGCGTTTAAATTCTTCAATCACGATTCACGATTTACGATTCACGCCCCATTTAGCTCTGCATAGAAGCCAGGAACTCTGCGTTGGATTTCGTCTTCTCTAATCGTTCGAGGACGACTTCCATCTGTTCTACGGGCGAGAGCGGGTTCAAGACTCTACGCATGACCCAGATGCGGTTGAGGTCTTCTTTGCTCAGAAGAAGCTCTTCCTTGCGCGTGCCGGAGCGTTGCAGGTCAATTGCGGGGAAGAGGCGCTTGTCGCTCAAGCGGCGATCAAGATGAATCTCGCTGTTGCCAGTGCCCTTGAACTCCTCAAAAATAACGTCGTCCATGCGCGAGCCTGTATCAATTAGTGCGGTTGCGATGATCGTCAAACTTCCGCCCTCTTCAATGTTGCGCGCCGCGCCGAAGAATCGTTTGGGGCGCTGAAGGGCGTTGGAATCAATACCGCCGGAAAGAATCTTACCCGAAGGCGGGACTACTGCGTTGTGCGCGCGCGCCAGCCTCGTTATCGAATCCAGAAGGATTACAACATCGCGCTTGTGCTCGACAAGTCGCTTGGCCTTTTCGATAACCATGTCTGCGACCTGAACGTGGCGCGTCGGCGGCTCGTCGAATGTTGACGAGATGACTTCGCCGTTCACGCTGCGCTGCATGTCCGTGACTTCTTCCGGGCGCTCGTCAATCAGCAGCACGATGAGCGTAACTTCTGGGTGATTGTTTGTGATTGAGTTGGCGATTGTTTGCAAGAGCATGGTCTTGCCTGTGCGCGGCGGCGCAACGATCAATGCGCGCTGGCCTTTGCCGATTGGGGTTACAAGATCAATCACACGCGCAGAAAGATTGTCCGGGCTAGTCTCCATCTTCAACTGCTCGGTCGGGTAGAGCGGCGTCAGGTTGTCGAAGAAGACTTTCTCGCGCGCCTGATCCGGCGCTTCAAAATTTATCGCCTCGACCTTAATCAATGCAAAATAGCGCTCGCCCTCTTTCGGAGGACGTATTTGACCGCTGACG
>DATHJK010000218.1:0-2277 GCA_035316225.1 Pyrinomonadaceae bacterium | reverse complement strand
TGACTGTTGTATTGCCCGAGTTCGTCCCGGCAAGATGGTGGCAGAACCTGCTGCACAACCAGAACTCTCTGCTCTTGAAAGGCGCGCTTCTCTTCAAGAAGGGAATCGTCGTCACCAACGTCCCTTATCATTTAGAGCACTGACGAGAACAGTTTTCAGTTTTCAGAAAGAAGCGAAAAGCTTTTTATTGAAAACTGTAAACCGAAAACTGAAAACTATTCTTCTTGGCCGCGCATAGCCAGAAAGCAGGAGCGGCAGTAGACTGGGCGTCCTTGAGAAGGGTAGAAGGGGACTGTGGTCTGTTGCCCGCAATGCGCGCACTGCACGGAGACTTCTATGCGCTGGCGCACGCCTGATGCTTGCGCGGCTGCTATGGCCGAGAGTCTTTCGTTCTTGGCCTGCTTGCAGGGCTTGCATCGCTTTGGCTCGTTCTTCAAACCCTTGTCATGAAAAAAGACCTGTTCGCCCGCAGTCCAGATGAAATCCTCGCCGCAGTCAACGCAACTGATCGTGCGATCATCGAATTCCATCTCTGTTTGACCCCACTTACCATTTGATTCGGCGGTAACCTGAGCGTGTGTCATGGTGTGTTCCCCCAAGTTTGTTCTTACCTGACGCGCTCCCTGCGATTGGTGTCGGAAGGATAAGTCGCAACCGAAGAGACGCGGATTCCGGTTCGTTGTGCAGATTAGCGAGGTGGCTGCGATTCTCTTCTCAAGCCGCAAGCAACAGCGATTGCAGCGGCTGAACTAAAATTAAAAGCGCGGGATTGATGCGTATGCGGGGCGTATGATCTGCAAAACCCAGCCGCTGACATCTGGAAAAGTATAGCTATGTCAAAATTGTGTCAAGCATTTTCGCGCTCACTTTTACATGTGTCGGTAGAGATTCAGAATTTATGACAGCTTTCGAGGTAACAATAAAGCTCTATGTCTATAGACTTTCTATGAACGGTTAATGGCTCATCATAAAATGCGAATCACGACCCATGTGTCTTGACAGTGCGCTTCACGCCGTGACAGCATCCCGGCTGCTTTCGAGGAGTTCTGTTTGTCCCGGAGTGCGAAGAGAGAAGTGTCCTGATGAAGATTCTTGTTATTGGCTCTGGCGGGCGCGAGCACGCGCTGGTGTGGGCATTGAGGAAAGGGCGCAATGCAGATTTGAATATCGTTTGCGCGCCGGGAAACGCTGGGATTGCCGAAATCGCGGAGTGCGTTCAAATCAGCCCGACCAATACGAATGCTCTGGCAGGGTTGGCTGAAGAGCGTGGAATTGATCTGACAATCGTTGGCCCGGAAGCGCCGTTGGCTGAAGGTGTGGTTGACGAATTTGAGCGTCGCGGTCTGCTGATAGCCGGTGCGACGCGCGCCGCTGCTCGCCTTGAAGCGAGCAAAGCCTTCGCCAAAGATTTCATGGCGCGCCACAATGTGCCTACCGCGCGATACCGAACCGCAAGCTCTCCCGAAGAGGCTCGCATGATTCTTCGGCGCGGCGAGTTTGGCGGCGCGGATTCGCCGGTTGTGGTGAAGGCTGACGGGCTGGCCGCAGGCAAGGGCGTCATCGTGGCGCGCTCGCGTGCTGAGGCTGAAGAAGCGATAAATGACTTGATGGTTGAAAGTGTGGTTGGCGCTGAAGCTGCGCGCCGCGTCGTCGTAGAAGAAGCCCTGGCAGGGCGCGAAGTTTCGCTCCTTCTATTCTCCGACGGGCGCGATTACGCCCTCATGCCTGCGGCGCGCGACCACAAGCGTATAGGCGAAAGCGACACAGGCCCGAACACAGGCGGCATGGGCGCGATTACGGACGCGAGCGTGTTGGATGAAGAGACGCTTCAGCAAATTGTGCGCGAAATTGTAGAGCCTACGCTTGAAGGCGCAAGCGCCGACGGATTTCCTTTTCGCGGCGTGCTATTCATAGGACTGATGTTGACGCCAGAGGGCGCGCGCGTGCTCGAATACAACGTGCGTTTGGGCGATCCAGAAGCGCAGGCGATTCTTGTCAGGCTCGAAAGCGATCTGGTCGAAGTTATGGAACGGGTAGCGCGCGGGCGTGGATTAGATAGAGCGGCTGTTCGCTGGTCTGATGAATCTTCCGCATGCGTAGTCCTGGCTGCGCGTGGCTATCCTGCGCGTCCCCATTTAGGAGACGGAATTGAAGGTTTGACACGCGCATCGGAAATTCCCGGCGTACAAATCTTTCACGCCGGAACTGCGGTTTCATCAGACGGTCAGATCGTTACGTCGGGCGGGCGCGTCCTGGGTGTAACTTCAAGCGCCGCCA
>DATHJK010000217.1:0-2590 GCA_035316225.1 Pyrinomonadaceae bacterium | reverse complement strand
CGGCTCGACCTCAAATAGACGCGCTTGGTCCCCCTCCATCATGCGAAGCCCGCGCCTGCGCGGCCACGCGAATGCAGCAAGCGTTTGCGCATGACCATTAGTAAAGAGACGATGAGGCACGAACGGTTTTTCGTGAAGCGGGCGTGCTATCTCTTCCAGTGCGCGGCGCACTTCGTCTTTATTTACGTTCGGAGCTTTAGTTTGTTGATCTGAAAGTTTCTGCACTGCGCTCATCTTCAATCGGATGGAGGAGTCTGTTAGAAGTTTGCTCTAACGTACGCGATTATACAAGGTGCAGCCATGCGCTCGAATGAGAAGCGCTGATGCTGCTTAACCTGCAAGAGTGCGATCTTATTCAAGCGAGGCGCACAGGCTCGCCCGGCGGAGGGTCGCCCGCGGGTGTTGGCGCTTCAGGCTCGCGCACGGGCGCGGCGGGCGAAGGGTCTGCGTCGGGCGGCAAAGGCAGAGGCTCCGGTTGCGGTGTCGGCTCCGGCATGATTGGGTCATCCGGGTGAACGGGTTCGGGCAAAGGGTCGCCCGGTTGCGGCACGTCAATGTTAGAGTTTCTGCTCATAAAATCTCCTCAATCAATTATGAAAGAATAACAGAGACGGTCGCACGCGAAGCGCGTTGATCCTGCTCTGAAAGTTGAAACAATCAAGCGCTCGGCGGGGGCGCAGTGAATAGGTTTAAATCCGCGAGTCCTATGCTATTCTCAATCTCTGCGATTTGTCGCAAGGCG
Organism: Pyrinomonadaceae bacterium; assembly: GCA_035316225.1. Lineage (GTDB taxonomy): Bacteria > Acidobacteriota > Blastocatellia > Pyrinomonadales > Pyrinomonadaceae > 3-1-20CM-3-53-8. The sequence continues at coordinate 1,848 of DATHJK010000217.1, read as the reverse complement.
TTCTCGAACCCGTCTTCACCGAATTGTTGATGCTCTATCTCCTCGAACTTGTCGCCAATCTCGTCTAACTGTTTGGCCGTCATTGTCTGTTTCCACGCCGGGAATATGATTGTGTCTTCTCGCGCGGCGTGAGCGCGGTACATTCGCACGAGAGTCTCCATCGCGCGAGCAAGAGATTCAGCGTTGCTCTTGCCCAACTTCGCGCCCTGCGTGGCGGACAAGATATAATCGGTTATCTCGCGCCCACGTTGATGTTGTGTTAGAAGAATATCCGGGAGACTTGCAGCCGCTCCGCCAGCCTGTTTCACAGCCGGAAAGATGTAAGCCTCTTCCAGCTTCTTCTCATGATAATCCTCGCCGAAAGCGCGAAAGAGCTTCGCCGTTTTCTGAAGCGAGTCGGGCGGGATGGTCGAAGCATTGCCACGTAATTTAACAGCCACCTCGCTATAAACCAGTAACGCTCGGCGCAACACGCCATGCTCGCGCATCAAATCCTCTGTCGCAGTAACTTCTCCGCCTTTCGCATTTTCATCCCGTTCGGGTGAAGTCTGAGTTCCCGCCGAAGTCCTGTCACCGGCCTTACCGCAGCCGCTCAAAATCAGCCCGGCGCTCAAACCACCGATGCTTGTCAGTAAATCTCTTCTGGCTATTTTCATAAACCACCCTCAATCTTGTCGCTACTGTTCTGTTCCACGCGCTGCACATCGGCGACGACGAAGCGAATCATGCGATAGTTGATGTGTGCGGGCAGAGCGTCGCGCAGAGGTCTCAACTGCTGCGTGCCAAGTTGCTCTATGGCTATCTCTATTCTCGCGCGGTCTGCGTCCGAGACGTGTAGCGAGATGTCGAACTCGCGCCCCTCTTGAATGCAATCGGCCAGATGCTTTTCGATTGTGATTTCCGTCAGCCCGCGCTGCCGGCTTATCTCTTCTATCGAAAGCCCATCGCAGTAGAGCGTGTAAGTTTCGTCAACTGTGTTCACGCGCTTGACCGATTCAAGAGCGCGCGCGGTGCGCGAAGTGACGAATGATTGGTGAGCCAGAGCGCTCAAAGATGTTTCGGCTATAGCAAGCTCAACGCTCGCGCGTTCGCGCATAACGTCGCTGCCCATCTCTGTGAGTGAAACGGTCGGGTAAACGCCGCCCGCCACACGCAGGCAGCCGGCGGCGACGAGCGCGTCAATGTAAAGAAGAATCTCGTCCTGCGTCATGTCGCTCAGGATTCCGTAGGTCGAGAGCTGGTCAAGACCTGCCTGCAATACCTGTTTCGCGCGCGAGCCTCTGAGCGTTGACGCGAGCATCCCTTTGCCGAACCTGCCCTGCATTCGCGCCGAGCATGCCAGAACTTTTCTGACAAGCAGGCTCTCTTCCGCAGTGAGCGCGCGCGGGGTCGTGACGCCGAGCGCGCCTTCCATCTCTTCGCCTTTTGCCGCCGCTTCCGATTTCTCGCGCGCGCGCCGCATACGCGATTGCTCTCCCAAATCGTCTTCCAGATCATGAGCGAATGGAACCTGTTCACGAACGAAGCGGTCAAGCTTGGTCGGCGGCTCAATCGGCGGTGGCGCTGCGCTTCCCGAGCGCGCGCTCGCGCCTTTCATACGCGGGTCGCAGTTGCCGCACGTGCCGCAACTCTGGGCATGGTGCGGGTCACCGAAGTAGTCCAGGATGAAAGCGCGGTAGCAGCCATCCGTGTAGCAGAAGTTAATCATCTCGCGCAGCTTGCGCTGTTCCAGCGCAGCACGCCGCGCAATCTCTTGCGGTCGAATGCGAAGCTGTTTCACAGGATGCTCGTCCAGCATGCGAACCCCGCGGGTTCTTCGCGCGGGCTGGTACGAGATGATTCCCGAAG
>DATHJK010000216.1:0-5963 GCA_035316225.1 Pyrinomonadaceae bacterium | reverse complement strand
TCGAAATTGCCCTGCGAGCCTGCAAAGCCTATGGCCGCGTCGTTGCCCATCACCTGCACAACCACCATAGTCATAGCCTCGCTCTGCGTAGGATTCACTTTGCCCGGCATGATTGAAGAACCCGGCTCGTTCTCCGGCAGTATCAATTCACCGAACCCTGCGCGCGGCCCCGAAGCGAGCCAGCGCACGTCGTTCGCAATCTTCATCAGCGATGCACCGAGAGTCTTCAGAGCGCCGCTCGCAAAGACTATCTCGTCATGAGCAGAGAGCGCGGCGAACTTGTTCGGGTGAGACTTGAAAGGCAGGCCGGTCAGTTCCGCAATCTTCTGAGCCGCGCGTGCGGCAAACTCCGGATGCGAATTCAGTCCAGTCCCTACGGCAGTGCCTCCTATTGCCAGATCGTAGAGTCCCGGCAAAACCATCTTCAATCTTTCTATGTCGCGCTCAAGAAGGCTTGCCCAGCCGGACATCTCCTGCCCTACGGTCAGAGGCGTGGCATCCTGTAGATGCGTGCGGCCAATCTTCACAACGTCTGCGAACTCCTGCGCTTTGGCATCAATAGCGTCGCGCAGGGTTTGAACAGCGGGGATGAGCTTGTTCATCTCTTCTGCTGCGGCTATGTGCATGGCGGTCGGGAAGGTATCGTTTGACGACTGAGACATATTCACGTCATCGTTGGGGTGAACGGGCTTCTTGCTTCCCATCACGCCGCCCGCCACCTCAATCGCGCGGTTCGAGATGACCTCGTTCGCGTTCATGTTCGTCTGCGTCCCACTGCCCGTCTGCCAGATTCTTAGCGGAAAGTGCTCGTCCAGTTTTCCCTCGATCACCTCGTCCGCCGCCTCTGTAATCAGCCCGGCCTTATCCGCATCAAGCTTACCCAAATCCTGATTCACAAGCGCCGCAGCCTTCTTCAACACGCCGAGCGCGCGAATCATCTCGCGCGGCATCACATCGTCGCCAATATCGAAATGAATCAGGGAGCGAGCGGTCTGCGCGCCCCAGTATTTATCCGACGGGACTTCTATCTCGCCCATCGAATCGGTCTCGACGCGCGTGGCCTGACTTTTCTGTTCCGTTGCTTCCGGTGACATCCGACTGCTCATCCTTTTCACATTAACTTTGCGCAGCGCAAAAGAGTTTCGATTCCAAAACCAGATTGCCGTTTGATACGTCTAATTGTACACCAGAGAGAAAGGGGAAAGGCAAAGGGATAAGGATGTATTCATACTTGAATAGAGGAAGAGTTGATCGGTTCACCACCGAGGAGGGCAGAGCAATCGCTGGGAGATTCAGAACATCTAATCTCAAATTTGAGATTTCAGATTTGAAATTCCTCTCCGGTATCGCCTTCGCTCTCTCTGTATCTTCGATGGTGAGTTATCTTTTTCAATTCGCTCAAGAATGAACAGACCCTGCAAAGCAAACGGATTCGCTCGTGAGAACGGGCTTATCTTCTGGTCGCCTCGAAAGTGCCTTGAGTTAGCACACCCGCATAACCGACAAACTTCCACGTCCCTTGAAAACGAGCGCCCTCAATCGCGCCTGTCAGATTCACATTGTTGTCAGACATATTAGGATTCAGATTGATATAGAGTTTGCCTTCTATGATTGACCCGGCCAGAGTGCCCGTGCCGACCTGCGGCCCTATCCTCTCAGGGTTGCCGATCTTACTTAACTGCCATTCGCCTTCAAAGCCGGTTGACTTGACCGAGGTGATTGACAACCGCCCTTCGACAATCTTAGCGCCGCTGCTGTCGAACCCGGTGTACTGGTAGTCCCCAACGGGGAAAGGCTTAGACTGCTCAGCCGTCCGAGCCATCGAGCAACTCAGGACGAAACAGCCGAGCGCCAGCAGAATCAAACGAAAACTTACAGTCTTCATACTTTATGAAAATTCTATCTGCTAAAAATTCGACTCGCATTGCATTTGAAGCCGGGCAGAACAGGCGTGGTGATTTCATCATCATTCGTATGAGTAGCTGCCAGAGTGAGAGTGTGTCTCTTCAAGCGGTATATCTCTAAAGCGCGCAACTCAGGATTGGCAATCCAGTATTCCCTCACTCCGAACTTGCCGTAAACCTGGCGCTTCACTTCACGGTCACGCCGCGCATTCTCTTTGCCTGGCGAGACAATCTCAATCGCCAATGCGGGAGCTTCAAGTATGCGCTCGCCGGAGCCTATGTTCTTCACCTGTCGATTGGTTATGAAAACGATGTCCGGGATGGCGCTATCGAATTCATCAAAGATAACACCCGGCGTCGGCAGCACTTCTCCGATTGGATTCTGCTCAAGATAGTTCCTGATGAGTGTCAACAGATTTGCGAGGATGCGTTGGTGTGAGAGACTTGGCGCACGCGACACAAAGATTTCTCCCTCAAACAGTTCATAACGATTCCCGTCATCAGGCATCGCCTCAAGATCGTCAATCGTCAAGAGAGGTTCAACTTTTGCTGACATGTAAAACTCCTGAATACCCGCTTCACAGTATGAAACATTAGCACAGTATGAAGTGAAGCACACGACCTCTGAGCGCGAGGACAAATGATGAAAGCTATACTATCAAGGCGTTTGGTCGAATGAGTTGTTAGATGCCGCCGTTGCCATTAACCCACTATGATTATTTCACCGGGTTTTATCTTTTCAAGAGTTTCAAGCGCCTGTGGCATCAAGGGCTTTAGCATAGGATATGTGCTTCTCTTCGCCTTGAGCACAATGATGGCTATATCAAAGTTTTTCAGATTCAGTTGATACTGAAGATTCTGATCTACTGTCACTAGAATTTCATACTGACCGGAAGCAGCCTGCAAAAGCTGACCATTCTTTAAGCCTTTGAATCCAGCCTCTTCAGCCGTAAGAACTTCATGCCCTACGAAATCACCCTTCAGATAGCGCGTGACACACTCATCAAGCAGCACTTTCATATCCGACAAGCAATCTCTCTTTCGATTCTTCCAGGACAGCTAAAGCCTGCTCGCGCGTGACGCTTGGAAATTGTTCTAGAAACTGGTCAAGAGATTCACCCGTCTCCAGACAGTCAAATAAATTTTGAATCGGCACGCGCGTGCCGTAGAACACGGGCGTGCCGCCAAGTTTTTCAGGGTCAATTTCAACTAGATTTTTACTATTTGACATGACTCATTCTCCATACTGTCTTAACTAACGCATGATACCAGAGTTTACTTATTATGGGAGAAGAAGGTAGGCATCTAACGCTCGAATTAACCCGCGCAGAGCATGAAGCACTCAACATGAGAGAACAAGATAGCGATGAAATAACTGCTATCGAGGCATCTGGTTGAATGAGTTGTTAGAAAGTGCGCTGCCTCTCCAGCTTAGCCACGATTGCGAATCCTACCACATACGTCAGCCAATGTTCCCAGCTTCCCGGCTGTGCGTTCGCGGGCTGTTGCCTGTAATGTGGCGCTTCTTCAACCTGTTGAATGAGCAGCCCTGATGCTGCAAGCCCGTTGAAGATGTCGCTTAGATAATGCCGAAACTCAATCGCACCATCGGCGCGATGTCGTGCTCTTTCCGCATACGGTCTGGTGATGCGATACCCTGTGCCGTCCCAATCGTCGTAGTCCACAAACTCGACCGCCGGATTAGTGTATTCCACGCGGTATATTCCGCCGGGTTTCAAGAGCCTGCCGACTTCGCCATATACCTGTCTCACATCGGGGACATAACCCATTGAAGCTGCTTGATAGATAAGGTCAAAAGATTCGTCTTTTATTCCCGACATGTCCCGCATATCAGACTGTATGGTTGTTACCTGATAACCGTAATGTGCTGCGGCTCGCCTGTCCCCATCCAACTGCCCCTCTGCCAAATCCACCACAGTCACCCGTGCGCCAAGCAGGGCAAACACCGCCGACTGTTGCCCCCCGCCCGACGCCAGACACAGCACGTCTTTGCCTGCCACATCGGTAAGCACGCTGGCCGGGTACATCTCATTCAAAGGCTCCGGGGCAGATGTTAATTCCCCTTCGGCATACTGCTGAATGAGAGCGTGATTCAGGTTCAGCCAGGGCTGCGTGAATGTGCATCTCTCCTTCACCATCCGTTCCCAATGTTGATTGTTAGCAGCGCCTACCGCATCTTGCTCTTTCACATTTCTCCAGCTTTCCAACCGGTTGAGTTGACGCAGCGGCGCGAATCAAAGCACCGTCCGCCGAATCATTCAAGTTGAGAGACACGCTCCCGCCGCTCGCGCCAACGATTTGTTGGGTTGCGACGGTTTATTCAAGTTTTTTACTACCAGTGAAAGGCAGTGAAAGGCAATCCCAAATACTTCCGCTCAAATTGGAATTTCGTGTTTCGATCTTCTGGAGTACAGCCTCCATCGAATTAATATATTCTCGGAAGTTTTCGGGTTGGATCCGTAGTAGATCATCAGCTTCTTCTACAAAAGGTCTCTGCTGTTCAAGGAATGTATTCTTGAACGTCCTATCTGTCGCTAACTTCTTGGCGTCCGGCATTCCCGCCCCGCCAGCGACGGCTGAAATCGAGGCACATTTGTGGGATATATCCAGCACGTAATCCAACTCCGGTATCTGATAGTATCTTTCAGTTTCTGCCTTACTCGCCGCAAGTTGATAGAAAGCATTCTTAGAATTATTGCAATCATCGTTGGCAATCTTGGCTAAAGCGTCAAGTTGCTGCTGATATTGTTCGACTCTCGCCAAGTCAACGTTTTCTTGGTCAAGGTACTTAAGGAAGGACTTAACCTCAGCATAAAAGGTGCTCAAGCTTTGATCGAATTTTTCGTCGGCAGCCCTATGTTGAAAATATGCCTGCCTCAGTTTTTGCACGCACTCCCTTTTATCTATAAGGCAGTTGTTCAAATGCCAACCCACAGCAGCAATTACAATGGGCACAAGACTGGCTAAAATTTTCCACCAATGAGCGGACAGAAATTGCACTATACGAGGCCTATTAGCCCTTGGAGTTCCAGACTTCCGTCTAGCTTTTTTGGCCTTCTTATGACTCATATCGATGAATCGAGTGACTGCATTGGCTGAGTAGAGATTTTTGCAGGCTCTGTAGCATCTGCCGTTTCTCACGAGCAACCAACTACGTATTATACGTCGAAAGTGACGCATAAGTACGTCCTAAACAGTATTATGCGTCACCTTACCCGACCATACATCTATAAGCTATTAATCTTCTATCGGAGCGCCCGATTCTTTCCACGCTTTCCAGCCGCCAGCCATTGAATAGACGTTGGTGTAGCCCATGCGCTGCAATACGTCGACGGCGAGGGCTGAGCGGTAGCCGCCGCCGCAGTAGAGGATTAGCTCGGTCTGCTTGTCGGGAACGAGGGTTTCTATGTCGCGCTCTATGATGCCTTTGCCGAGGTGTTCGGCGCGAGCGGCGTGGCCTGCCTGCCATTCGTTGTCTTCGCGCACGTCAATCAGGCGCGCGTCCGTGTTCTCGGTCATGCGCTCGCGCGTCTCTTCGACAGTGACCTCGCGTATGCGCGTCTTCGCGTCGTCAACCACTTTCAGAAAGCCGGGTGTGTGTTTCATAGTTTTCCGAAAAACTCCTTCGCAAGATTTAGAAGCTGCGGCAAGAGATGATAACGCTTTTTCTCTTCAAATGAAGCGAAAAGCGCGTGGGAATTTTCCGTGACGCACGCGCGCCCTGTTTGTCGGAAAATCGTTGGACAGTCTATAATGTATCTATTACAAGAAAGCACTGACTTAAGCTATAGAGTTGCCGGAGCGCTCCCCCCCTTTTGCCAGAGGCGCGTGCGCTTCCAACAAGGAGCGCAACGAGCGCGCCGGGAGATTTAACCATGAAGAGAACAGAGATTCAGGGGCGCACCGAAGAGGCGCACAATCGTCTTCTGAAGGCGATTGACGGGCTGACCGAAGAGCAGGCCACGCGCAAAGGATTGAATCCGCAGTGGTCTGTCAAGGATTGCCTGTCGCACATAGCAGCGTGGGAAACCGTCGGCG
>DATHJK010000215.1:0-4225 GCA_035316225.1 Pyrinomonadaceae bacterium | reverse complement strand
CGGCGAAATCGGGCGCGTACACGATTACGAAAACCTATACGACAGACACAGAGCGCGCGACCCTGTTGATTGACGTTAAGTTTCAGAATAACGCGAATGCTGATGCCATAGGCAACGGCGATTATTCCCTGTACGTTTACTTCGATCCTTCGCTCAACAACAGCGGCATGCACGATTCTGCCTGGACTGAGAACGGCGCTCTTCTAGCTTCGGATGCGGACAAGTCATCAGCGCTTCTATCCAGCGTGGGCTTCGACGAGATGACGAACGGTTTTCTGGGAAGAAGCGACGGCCTTACTGAATTGCGTTCTCAAGGCGGGCGGTTGAAGAATCATTACCAGCGCGCGACCGATGGAAACGTCGTGCAGGTTGCCAGAGTGCGCGGTGGTGGTGATTTCACTCTAGCGCTAGGCTTCGGCAAGAACAGCGATGAAGCTTTGAGTAATGTGCGCGCCTCTCTATCGAAAGGCTTCGCGCGCTGCCGCAGCGAATACGAGAGCGGCTGGCATGATTATCTAACAACTTTGCGCGGCGCTCCGGCGAAATACCGTGCGCAATACAACATGGCCGCGATGGAGTTGAAAGCGCACGAAGATAAAACGTATCGCGGCGCTATGATCGCTTCGTTCTCGATTCCGTGGGGCGGTGGGCCGAATGCTAACGAAGCGACCGTTGGCGGTTATCACAACGTCTGGGCGCGAGACCTTTACGAAGTTGCGACCGCATTCATCGCTATGGGAGACAGGGAGGGGGCTAGCCGTGCTCTGGACTACCTTTTCAAAATCCAGCAGAAGCCGGACGGGAGCTTTCCGCAGAACTCCTGGCTTGACGGTCGCCCGTTCGGCGGCGGACTTCAGATGGACGAAGTGGCTTACCCACTCGTGCTCGCACATCAACTCGGCAGAGCGGACGGCGAAACGTGGACGCGACACGTAAAGACAGCCGCAGACTTCATAGTTCTGCGCGGCCCCGGTACAGATCAGGAGCGCTGGGAAGAAGAGTCGGGTTATTCGCCCTCTACGATTGGTGCGGAGATAGCAGGGTTGGTCTGCGCTGCCCAGATAGCGAAACGAAATCACGATGAAGCATCTGCCCAAAAATATCTGACGACTGCTGACAACTGGGAACGAAATCTGGAGCGATGGACGGCTACCGGGAGCGGAAAGTACGGTGACGGCCATTATTATCTTCGGTTATCCGGGAACGACAACCCGGATGACGGCGAGCCGGAAGAGATTAACAGCAACGGCGGCACATACGACGAGCGCGAGGTTGTTGACGCAGGCTTTCTTGAGCTTGTTCGTCTGGGAATTCGCCGCGCCGATGACCCGCTCGTAATTAAATCTCTTGCAGTCGTTGACAGCTTGATTAAAGTCGAGACGCCGCACGGCACGGCATGGTATCGCTACAATCACGACGCATATGGCGAGCGCGCGGACGGAGGCGATTATGATGCCAGGCATGGCGCAGGGCGATTGTGGGCGCTGTTGACGGGAGAGCGCGGCGAGTATGAGATAGCGCGCGGGCGCTTTCCATCTGCGGCGAAGCGGCTGGATGCGATGATGGGATTTGCGAACGAAGGAATGATGATACCTGAGCAGGTCTGGGATCGCCCCGATGCTCCTTCCCCAAATTTCAGATTCGGCGAAGGCACAGGCTCTGCGACGCCGCTCGCGTGGTCAATGGCGCAATTCGTTCGCCTCGTCATCAACCTTGAAGAGAGACACAACGTTGAGACTCCCGGCGTCGTCGCCGCGCGTTACCTGAAAAGACGAAGACAGGGTTAAAGTCTGGAGTCTGGAGTCTCAGAGTCAGAAGGCGAAAAGCTTTTGGCTCTTGACTCCAGACTTCAGACTCCAGACTCCAGACTTATTAAAGATGAGCAAAGCGGATAAAAGTAAAGCGAACGATTCATTGGTTGACCTTGTTTTCGCAGTCGATCTTGGCGGGACGCACCTGCGCGCCGCAGCCGTTGATGTTGGAGGGCAAATACATGAGCGCGTGAAGCATGAGACGCCGAAATCCGACAAGGCAGACGAGATCGTCAGGGCGATTGTTCAGGCTGCGCGCGAGTGCGGACTGAATGCAGAGCAGCGAGGCGGGCGAATCAGCGCTCTCTCCATAGCTGTGCCCGGAACTATTCAGGTCGAAACGGGAGTGGTGGTGAAAGCTCCGAACATCCCTTGCCTTGACGGGTTCAGGCTGGCCGCTGCGTTAACCGGCGAACTGCACCTGCCCACCACACTGGAAAATGACGCGAATGCGGCAGCCGTCGGCGAGATGTGGATGGGCGCGGCGCGCGGCGCGCGCACAATCATCTGCGCGACGCTGGGCACGGGCGTCGGCGGCGGCATCATCCTGGACGGCGAATTGTGGCGCGGCGTTGACGGTTCGGCGGCAGAGATAGGCCATATCGGCGTGGAGCCTTTCGGCGGCGTGCCGTGCCCCTGCGGCAGCCGAGGCTGTCTTGAAGTCTATGCATCTGCAACGGCCATCGTTCGCATGACACGCGAGGCCGCGCCGCGCTACCCGGACTCGCCGCTTCATTCGAGCGAAGAGTTGACCGCCGAGAAAATTTACAAAATCGGTGTTGAGGGTGACGAGCTTGCGCTGGAAGTCTTCCGCCGCATGGGACAGTACCTGGGTGTAGGTCTCGCCAGTCTGATAAACGTTCTGAACCCGGAGAAGATAGTCTTGGGCGGAGGAGTCGCCGCCGGGTGGGAACTGTTCGCAGAGCATGTGCGCGAACAGATCGCCGCCAGAGCTTTTCCTGTTCCCGCGCGTCGAGCGCAACTCGTACAGGCTGAAAAGGGCGACGACGCAGGGCTGCTCGGCGCTGCTCATATAGCTTTCTCGCAGAGACATAAGTAGAGAATTCTACAGAAGATGATAATGAAAAGATTGCTGTTCATATTTATCTGTATCCTCTGCTTCGTCGTCGTATCGAATGCGCAGGACGTTGTTGGCGGGCTTGAGCCAATAGGCGCGATTACGAGTTTCAACAGAACTGATGCGGCTGTGACTTTCAACTGTCAGGGCAACTCGCAAGTTCGCATCTATATTCTCGCGCCCGATCTTGTGCGTGTTCGTGCATCTTTCACAAAACCTCTTCCGGCGCGCGACCATTCGTGGGCGATTGCTGCGACCGCCTGGGACACACCGCGCTGGAACATTCAGGAACAGCCCGACAGTTTCATAATTACAACGGATGAGCTTGAAGTCGTTGTGCGCCGCTCGCCCCTGCTTATAGAGTTCCGCGACGCCAGAACGCACAGAACGATTAACGCCGACGAGCGACCTATGATGTACGACGCGCGCGGCGTGAAACGCGATTTGATGTTCGATCCTTCGGCGGGCACTACTGTCGCGGCGACGAAAAAACTGGGATACGAAGAGCACTTTTACGGTCTAGGTGAAAAGGCCGCGCACCTTGATCGCCGCCGCAGCTTCTACAGGAACTGGAACTCGGACACGCCCGCTTACAGCGAGGGCACAGACCCTATTTACCAGACCATTCCGTTCTATCTGGGCTTACAGCGCGGCGAGGCTTACGGAATCTTTTTCGACAATAGCTTCCGCAGCTACTTCGACTTTGGCCGCAGCTCGCAACTCTATGCGGCGTTCGCAGCCGAGGGCGGCGAGATGAACTACTATTTCTTCTGGGGGCCTTCGATAAAGAAGATTTTAGGAAGATACGCTGACCTCACAGGCCACATGCCTATGCCTCCGCTCTGGGCTTTGGGCAACCAGCAGAGCCGTTGGAGCTATTACCCGGACACGCTTGTAGAAGAGGTGGTGCGCCGTTACCACGAAGAAGATTTACCGCTCGACGTGCTTCATCTGGATATTGATTACATGCAGGACTACAGGGTGTTTACATGGAACCGCGAGAGATTTCCAGACCCCGATGGGCTAATCAATCGTCTGGGGCAGCAAGGCATAAAGGTCGTGACCATTGTTGATCCGGGCGTTAAGTATCAACAACAGAACTCCGGCACGCGCGCCGCAGCGAGTGGCGCGCATCCTGAGCTTGAAGATCAAAGCAGGAGTTATTACGTCTTCAACGAAGGGTTGAGGCAGAATTTTTTTCAGAAGCGAAAGAACGGCCAGCTATTCATCCCGAAGGTGTGGCCGGGCGAGAGCGTCTTCGTTGATTTCACACGCGAGGACGCGCGCCGCTGGTGGGGCGACCTCCATAGGGCTTACACGGAGCACGGCGTCGCTG
>DATHJK010000214.1:0-6163 GCA_035316225.1 Pyrinomonadaceae bacterium | reverse complement strand
CCCCCTTAATGAAATGCTGCGTTCCTTCGGAGAGGTGCTCCCAAAGATAGGCCGATACCTTAGCTTCATCTCTGTTATCGTCGGCTAAGATGGCATCCGTCTTAGTTACGCGACCCCCCTTTTTCGATTCATATGCCTGTTTGAGCTTTTCGGCCAGAAGGGTTAAGGCAGATATTTCCGTGCCTCCCTGCTGTATAGTCTTTATGTTTCCATCATGGAAGAGTTGTGTCCTTAGCTGCTGCATCTGTAGATTGTCGTTTTCATCCAGGCCAGTGAACGGGTTCGGCTCGCGCTCCTCTTCGATCCGCGACGCTCCGAGGTAGGCGCGTATCAAGCGGTCACGATATGACGCATGAAGCGAGAACTTATTGATATTTACGAAGCGGCTGGCAAGCAGACCGATAGCTAAGAATGCTGCGGACAAAATGAGCAGCAGAAGCAATGGCGAGTTATAGACAATCGCCAGCAAAAGGTAGGGGTCGGTAAGGTCTGACGTACTACCGACGCCGTTGCCAAGTTCGACGATGAGCCAGCTTGTGCCGAGCGACAGGCAGATAAGTATAAAGACCGCGAAGACGGGCGCGGCTATCATCAGGATGATGTCGCTTGCGCCGGACGATTGCTTGCCCTTGACCGATGTCTTCCCACTGTATCCTAGCAAGAGCGTAAAGATACCTGACAGAGCGCCGAGAGAGGCGGAGGCAATGGCCGTCTTGATTCCGTAGACAAGAAGCATCGGGCCGAAGATAACAATTACGCTAATCAAGCTCCACGCGACACTTGCGATAATGATCCACGCTCCGGCGCGAGCCAACCATTCCCGGTCGGGGTCGCTCGTGAACCTGCTGGACGCTCCGACGAAGACCGTTGCTGCCAAAAGAAAAAGGATAAGGAAAGTAGGAGAAGCGAAGCATACGTAAGATGCGACCCAGAGGGGTGAAGCCGTTGGGTTTGTAAAAATCTTGTCAGCGATCAGCCACGTAAGAAGGCCGCCCAACCCTCCGGCAGAGAGAGCTATGACAATCTCCGAAACGATGCGCCAAAAACTGCGGTCGCGCCTCCAGGGAAAAGAGAAGATTAGTCCTCCCAGATTCAGTATCAAGCCGAAACAGATGAAGACGAACCAGGGTTGCGAGGGAGTTGAAGCATCTATCCCTAATTTTCCGGCGACCCATGTACCGTAAAACAATTTGACTACACTTCTATTGGAAATCAAGTTGCCGAAGTTAGGAAAGGTCACATCTCCAAGGTCTCTGCCCAGCCATGCGTAATAGGTAGTAATTAGCACGGCCAGCAACAACAACGGGGCCATACATAATATTAGAAACCACCCTTGAGTCTTGAGTTTATTCCAAAAGACGCTGCCGGGTCTGGCCTCGTCGCGCAATTTGGAATCGGCCAGACTGGGACGATTCACATAAATGTAGGCAATCGAAATTATTCCTAAGATTACAGCTATCCAGAAAGCACCGCTTCCTCCCGTTGGCGCGTTCGGCGCTAACCATAGGAGAGGATTTTTAAGCCAGACAGGAAGACCGGCGTGAGGCGCTAACCAAAAGCTCCTGAACCAGCCAGCATGAGGGACAAGCTTCACAAGCCGATCTTCCGGCGTTGCTTTGATAGCTACAATGCAGAGCCTTGGAATCATCAGCGCCAGAAGTATGAGCGGGATGAGAACCAGCCAGTTCAAGATAAGATTGCGTAGGAATATCGCCACGAGAGTCCAGGTGTCTGCGGAGAGCAGTCCAACTTTCGGACTCATATAATTGCTGTAAGTGCGCAGGTGAGAGATGGCATCAGGCTCAGGCTCAAGCGGCGAGGGCGGCCTTTCATTCTTCAGCCTCTGCTCAACCTTGTCCAGACCCTTGCGATGAATCCATGCCGAGAGCCAGCTTCCCAGATAGCCGCCGCCGGAGACCGTCGAGAGGAAATCGAACCGCTTGAGCAACCCCTTGCGCGCCAGCCCTTGCAAGATGCCGAGGCCGAACGTTGCGCTGCGTATGCCGCCGCCCGAGAAACAGAGCGCAGAGCGCCTAACCTTGTTCAAGTAAAGCCATGCGTAAAATGCCTTCACCTCCTCCGAGTTGATACGCTTGCGCTTCTCCCTCTTCTCCTCATCCTTCAGGGCATTATCCTTCAGGACATCGTTATAGCTCTTAATCTTCTCCCTTAAAATCTCCTCCGTCTTTTTGTCTGCTGAAGGCGGCGGATAGGCTGGCCCAATTTGCTGATGATTGTATTCATCAATCAGAACTTTAAAGAGTGGAAGAGGAAGGTCTGGGCTAGTAGATTCATCTTCAGAATTAAAGACTGGCATGATGGATTCACCTTTGGAAGTTAAGTGATCGGGAGAGCCGGGCAGCGAGATTCCGGCTCTTTGATGAGCGAAGCACGGAAGACCAGAATAGCAAGGGTGTAAATAACCTCGAAAACTCTGGTGGTCGGCCAGCAAATATCTTTCACCAACCGACCACCGAAACGTGGGCCCGAATGCTTCTAAACAAACTCCTTTTCAAACAAGAATCAAGAGCTTATGTGGAAGCCTGTCTTGAGGGAAAATCATGGGCTAGGATTTAGGGCTGTTCCACTTCCTGTTGCGCCGCTTCCCGTGCCGCTGCCTGAGTTGCCTCCTCCTGAGCTGTCACTCCTATTGCAATCACTAAGGGAGTGAAAACATCTGACGGAAAGGGCTATCCCCGTGAAGAATCTCAGTTGATCCGGCCCACGCCCCGCGTTAAGTTCTACGCCGAACATGGGTCGCATATCAAGGGCGTTTAAGCCGAGGTTAAGCCCTTTGGGGAAGAATCTCAACCTGCCTATAAAACGTTTCCTCGTGTCGTGGCCGGGATACAATCCGGCTAACGCTTCGTAGTTTCCATAGAGCATCTGCGTCTGCATCCATAGTTTGCTCTTTTGGCTACGAGCCTGCGTCGCATCGTCATCGCCAAAGAAGTTGGCGATGAGTCCAAATTCATAATACCGCTTGAGGTCGTCCGACGCGCGCGCCTGACGCGGGTCGAGTAGAAGTCCGCCAGCAGTGGCGATGCTTGATTGGTCAGTACTTAACTCATTCGGATTAATGAAGGTCGAAGCTCCAATACCCAAATAAGGCCCTAAGTGAACATATCCAGAGCCGACGGGCCAATCCAGCCACATATGTGTGTCAATATCAAAAGTCTTCCGAGAGGCGAGGAATGGGAACGTCGCACCGGCCAGAGTGGGAGTAGGCGTTGGGCTAGCGCTTGGCGTTGGGCTTGCTCCGGGCGAAGGGCTTGCGCTGGCCGCAGGAGCTTGAGCCGTTTGCGGCTGGACGTTGAAGATCCCCTGAACTCTGTAGTGTAGAGTTCCTCCCATGTATCTGGGTAGGCTATCGTACCCCACAATGAAGCCGAAGAAGGGGTCGGCTTGAGAAAAGTTCCTGGCTTGCTGAGAGACTACTACCCCGCCTAAGAGAAGACCCATGACGCCATGAAGAGGAGAGGGTGAAGGGGAAGCTACGGGTGAAGGTGAGGCCGGTGACATGAA
The DNA here is from genome assembly GCA_035316225.1 of Pyrinomonadaceae bacterium. Taxonomy (GTDB): domain Bacteria; phylum Acidobacteriota; class Blastocatellia; order Pyrinomonadales; family Pyrinomonadaceae; genus 3-1-20CM-3-53-8. The sequence continues at coordinate 2,638 of DATHJK010000214.1, read as the reverse complement.
AATCGGTTGAGTTGAAATGCTGGCAGCGCGCGAAGAATCCGGTGCTGCTGGCAAGCTTGCGGCGGGCGCGGCTGCGGTTGGCCGGTTGTAAGATGCGTAGCTCATTTGTGCGTCGGCAGCAGCGGGCGCAGGCTGAGAAGGAGCCGCAACGGGAACTGTGACGGCTACCTGCAATTCGCCTGCGAGCGTCTGAATCTTCTCAGCATTAATGCTTATCTCCTGCGCCAGTTTTTGAATCTGCTCGTTGACTTCGCGCAGTGTCTCGGCGCTTGTGCCGCCGATGGTCGTCCTGATCTTGTTCAGGTCTGCTACGTCCTGTTGCATGGCCGCCTGGTATTCCATGTATAAACGGAGTAGCGAGCGTTTGTAGATGTCCTGCACGGTTGACGACTTGGACGCGAGATCAATCCTCTCCAACTGCTCTATCTTCTGTTTGAGAAGGTCTGCGTTCTGCCCCTGTCTTTGCTGCGCCACGAGAGGCGTAGCCGCAAACAGTAGCGCCACAACGATAAGGGTTATAGCACGCGCCGTTTTCATAATCTTTTCTCCTTAAGATGGTGAATTGCACGTCTGCAAGGTAAATCGGTTCACAGCCCGAAATCACGTAGTCCGCGTTTGCGGCTTCTGCGCAAATCGCTTCGTTGTGAGCGGTGCGTCGGGGATCGCTCGTCGTGGAGGCCGCTCGAAACTCGCGCCTGCTGTGATAAAGCATTACGCGCGAAACGAGTTGTCAGAAAGAGCGCTGGTAACGCCCTTTTGAAAGGCAACCCTGCTAGAGCGAGAAAGAAACCCAACACTCTCGCAGTTTTAGTTGTCAGAGAGAAGGACCGGCTACGATAAGACTAAGGCCAGCCAGCTAAAGAACCCTGAGATGAAACCGGCGGGTAAAAGAGGCTCCGCCAGCGGGATAATACTTGACTGAGAACGCGCAAACATTAGCCCCAAAATAGATAAATGTCAATGCAAATTCTTTGCGCCATCCTAAGGTAGTGCTCCTGATATTTGGGAATCAAATTAAGCCCCGGATTTGATAGCCAGTCTGACCTCGACTCACTAAATTGTGCGGCATTTTTCAATCCCAAATACAGGGAGCCACTATTCACCCTTGCCTTTTCGATAAGGCTCTTGTAGCTCTCTCAACTATTATGAAGGAATGAGGCAAAACGTTTCATTGCGCCGCCCGCAAAAATAAGATCATAGAAAGGCGGGCAAATTCAAAACCAACCCATTACCTGAAAATAGGTGGTGGTTCAGGCGTGAAATTTTCATCCAAAGTATTTATCGAAGCGATAATTTGAGATTGACCCGTTACCTGAAAATAGCTGTCATTGCGTGCAGATTGAATGGGTCGGTATAATGCTTCGGTCTGAAAAATGGATGGACAATCAAGCTCAGTGATCGAAACAGATTTATCGAAAGCCATGCGCGGCATCTTGCTTCCTTTCCCGACTCCGTTTTCGGCGGACGGCGAGGTTGATAAAGACGCTCTGCGCCGTAATGTCGAAAAATGGAATGAGACGGGCATCAGTGGTTATGTGGCGCTCGGCTCGACGGGCGAGCGCGTGCATCTGGACGAGCGCGAGTATCTGGAAGTGATAGAAGCGGCGCGGCGCGCTGTGCCGGAGAATCTTGCTTTCATAGCAGGCGCGGGGCAAGAGAGCGTGCGCGCAACTGTGAATGAGATTCGCGGGGCTGCACGCGCGGGCGCGGATGCGGTGCTGGTGATTACGCCCCACTTCTATCGCAGAGCGATGACGCAAGACGCGCTTGAGAAATTCTATCGCGCGGTGGCCGACGATGCGATTGTGCCTGTGCTGCTCTACAACATGCCGGAGTTGACGGGCGTTGCGATTGCTCCTGAGACAGTTTCGCGGTTGAGCGAGCACGAGAACATCCTCGGCATCAAAGATAGCTCAAGCGACATCGTCAATTTCGCGGAGACTCTGCGACTCGTGCCAGAAGATTGCGCAGTGGTGACCGGAAACGGCTCGCTGCTCTACGCTGCATTGTGCGCGGGCGCGCGCGGGGCCATACTCGCAGTCGGCTGCGTCGCCGTCCAGCAGTCGCTCTTGATTTACGGCGCAGTGATGGCGGGCGATCACATTCGAGCGCGCACCGTTCAACGAAAGCTCGCGCCGCTTGCGCGTGCAGTCACCGTGCTATACGGCATAGGCGGATTGAAGGTCGCGCTGGACATGATTGGTTTCGAGGGCGGCACGGTGCGCGCCCCTCTTGAGATGCCGGATGAAGAGGCGCGCGGCGAGATTTCGAGAGTTTTAGGGGAAGCAGCGCTCTCGATTGGCTCGCGCACGGAGACAGAGTTCAGAACGGCAGGAGCGTTAACAGAGTGAGCACAACACAGCCCGCATGTTTCAGCACGCCCGAAGAGTCAGCGTTGCGCATTGAGACGCTTCCCTTTGAGAGCATCCCCCACCAGACCAAACTTTTTCTTGATTACCTGCGTGACCCTCTGTCGCTTCGCCGCTTCTATCCTTCGGCAGTTCGCATTCATCAGGACGTTGCCGCTCGCGCGCCTGAAGTCCTTGCCGCGCATGAGATAGATCGCACGGAACTTTGCGACGCACTGGAAAGGATGAACCTCGGCTGGGGTGCTGGGCCAGAGACTCTGAAGAACATT
>DATHJK010000213.1:0-4599 GCA_035316225.1 Pyrinomonadaceae bacterium | reverse complement strand
CGCGTTCGTTCCCGCAAGCGAAGAGATGTTGATGATGTAGCCGCCGCCCCCGTTTTTCATCAACGGAATCGCCTCGCGGCAGCAGTAGAAGACGCCGAAGAGGTTGGTTTCCAGAACGGCGCGAAAATCTTCCGGCGAGATTTCTTCGACCGGAGCGAAGATGCCTATGCCAGCGTTGTTAATAAGAACATCAACGCCGCCGAACTCGGAAATCGCATGCTCGAATAGCGCCTTCACCTGCTCGTAATCCCGCACATCACACACGACGCCTGCCGCTTGCCCCTTATCTTCTTCATTCAAAGCGCGCACGGCCTCTTCAATCTCATCTTCATGCCGCGCGCTGATGCACACGTTCATCCCTTCGCTTACAAGCACGGAAGCGATGCCGCGCCCGATGCCCTTCGTCCCGCCTGTGACAACTGCCGTCTTTCCGTTTAGATTCATTTAACCATCCATAAAAGCCGTGAATAGTAGATCGTAAATAGAAAGGGCTTGCTTTAATCTATTTACGATTCACGATTCACTATTCACGCTTTAAGTTTCTCACGCAATCTTTCATTCACGATTTTCGGATTGGCCTTCCCCTTGGATGCCTTCATCACCTGTCCAACGAAGAAACCGAAGAGCGATTCTTTGCCAGCTCTGAATTGCTCGGCCTGATTCTGATTGGCGCTGATTACCTCATCAATAATCGTATCAATCGCGCCCGCGTCGCTCACCTGAACCATCCCCTGCTCTTCTACGACAGCAGCCGCAGGCTTGCCCGTTCTGAACATTTCAACCAGCACGTCTTTGCCCTGCTTGCCGCTTATCTTGCCCTCTTCGATAAGGCGAATCAGAGCGCCAATCTCTTCCGGCGGAATGGGAGACTCTTCTACAGGAGTGCCGGAAGTTTCAAGCTCGCGCAGCAATTCAGTCCTTATCCAGTTGGCGGCGGCGCGAGCGCTCTGCGCAGCCTCAGCCGCGCGCTCGTAATAATCCGCAAGCGAGCGCTCCGAAGTAAGTTGCAAAGCGTCGCTATACGAGAGCGAGTATTGATCCATGAAACGCCTGCGCCGCGCTTCTGGAAGCTCTGGCAGCGTAGCGCGAACGCCTTCAATGAAATCCTGCGAGACGACGAGCGGCTGCAAATCAGGCTCTGGGAAATAGCGATAATCGTGCACCTCCTCTTTCGAGCGCATCACGCGCGTCTCGCCCGCGCGGTCATCCCACAGACGAGTCTCCTGCGAAACGCGCCCGCCGGATTCCAGAGCCGCAACCTGCCGTTCTATCTCATACTCGATTGCGCGCTGCATGAATCGAACCGAGTTCAGATTCTTCAATTCTACTTTCGTCCCGAACTCTCGCTCGCCCACTCTGCGAACAGAGACGTTCGCCTCGCAACGCAGATTTCCCTTCTCCATGTCCGCGTCGCTTGCGCCCACCCATTGCAGCGCACGCCGAACGTGGTTGACGTAATCGTAAGCCTCCCAGGAGGAGCGAAAGTCAGGCTCCGTGACTATCTCTGCGAGCGGAGTCCCGGCGCGATTCAGGTCTATGTAGGAGTAGCGGTCAACCTCCGGCAATCCTTCATGAACATTCTTGCCAGCATCCTCTTCAAGATGCAGTCGCGTGATTCTAATCTGCATGGGCTTCCACTCGCGCGCGTGCCCGGCTTCGTCTCGCTCGGCGGTCATAATCTCAAGCTCGCCGCGCTCCGAGAACGGCTGATCATACTGCGAGATTTGATAGCCTTTCGGCAAATCCGGATAGAAATAGTTTTTTCTTGCGAATACCGAACGCTCGTTGATGTGCAAGCCCAGCGACAATGCCGCACGCGCGCCCAACTCAACCGCGCGGCGATTCAACATAGGAAGCGCGCCTGGCAAGCCCAGACACACGGGGCAAGTGTTCGAGTTCGGCTCGTCCCCGAACCGCGTCGAGCACCCACAAAAAATCTTCGACTCCGTGCTCAACTGAGCATGAATCTCAAGACCGATTATCGTCTCCCAACCATTTTTCATAAACATCCTCAAGAGTGATAAGTGAATAGTGATAAGTGATAAGAAAGAGCAAGAGGCTTTCTCTTATCACTTATCACTTATCACTACCTTAGCCATCCGGGCGGCACGCCTGCGCGGCGCGCCTCGTCTTCGAGCGTGCGCAGGCGAGCAAGAAATCCTGCGCGCTCCGCCTCCAATTCCTGAAGTTGTGCCAGCATTGCTTCGCGCTGGTAGTAGAACTGATCTGCGGTCGGGACTGTCACAACAGTTGCCGGTAATACGGGGAAGCCCGTAGAAATAATTGGCGCGCCGAACGCGCGATGCCCGAACACGGGCTGGCCTCGAACTGCGCGAGCGCCGAAAGTCGCAGCAGGGTTGTTAACAAGAACCTGCACGCGCGACGAGTTGCCGCCGATGCCCGCTCTACCGATAACGGACGGGCTGTTCTGTATAACGCTCGGCACTCTGTTGATTCCAACACCGGAAGGCTGGAACACGCCCGCTCTGTTGAAAGGAGAACGACGAAACGCACCTGAGGGCGCGACCGTCGAGACTGCGGTGAACGAGCCGCCGTAGAAAGCGTTTGGCGTTTCGCTCAGCCGCGCGTAGAAATAGTTTATCTGCGCATCAAGCTCCGCGATGCTCTCGCGCAAATCTTCTGCGCGGGAGCGCCAGTATGCTTCGTCCAGCGCCCTCTGCTCTTCCGCAAGAGCCGCGCGCTCAAGCGCTCTTCTTGTTTCTTCCTCGTCCTGACGCCTTGATTCTTCAGCCGATGGGAGACCCAGTTCGCGCCGACGCTGCTCATACCTGGCCTCACTCTCTTCACGCGCGCGCTTTACAGCTACAAGGTCGCTGTTCGTCAGAGTTCTGCGCGCTCTGCTCTGCGCGTGCGTTTGCATAGTTTGCGCATCGCTCGCCCTCGCACCTTGTTCGGCGCGACGATGAAGGCTGCCCGGTGTCTCGTGATTGATTCGCTCCGTGGCAATGATGTCAATGCTCGCCATCTGAACTGTCACGTTGATGCTCGGAGCGACCTCGTAGGTAAGCGTGGTCTCGGTGACAATGAAGTTGTCGGGAATCTCCATCTGACGCCCGCCCTTTAATACGAGCGTGTAAGCGTATGCAATCGCGGGAAGAGCCAGCGCGAGGGCTATAACGAATACGGCGCGCATTATCTGTGTGAGAAATCCGCTTTCCATTTCCTTGCGTAAATAGATTTTGAGATGAGAAATCATTCGCCTTTAACTCCTTTGCCCGTGGAGACCGATTTTGGCTTCAACATCGAGTATAGCACCTGCGGAAATCGCCGCTCAAATCAGAGCCGCCTGCATAATTTATTCGATTTATTTGCGTATATGCGCGAAAGTTGATATACAATCCGCCCATTCACGCCTCGGGCATCACTGGAAATGCGGAAGCGCCTTTTTAGAACGGCGCTCGTCGCGCATGGTTATTAACTTTTTCTCATAAAAAGGAGAGATAAAGAGAGATCATGGCAAAAACAATCTGTAAGCTTCTCGGCGTGGTGTTCCTCCTAGTCGGTGTCGTAGGTTTCATTATGCCCGGCTTTCTAGGCACCCACCTGAGCCTCGCTCACAACCTCGTACATATCATTTCGGGCATCATTGCCCTCTACCTCGGATTCAGCGGATCGCTTGGCGGAGCCAGGATGTTCTGCATCGTCTTCGGGCTGGTCTACCTGCTGCTCGGCATAGTTGGATTTGTTCTAGGGTCCCCGAACGCACCTACTATGGCCGGAATGGCCGGGATGGGTGTTGACGCGCGGCTCTGGAAAGTCCTGCCCGGCACTCTTGAATTAGGGACGATGGATCACATCGTTCACCTTCTTCTAGGCATCGTGTTCCTCGCAGGAGGATTTTTGACACGAGCGGACGCACGAACGGACTAACCGCAGCAGTAGAACTAAAAGATTTTCAGGGTGCGAAGGCGAGAGCCTCCGCACCCTGAAGTTTATTTATGAGCTACACGCAGTTGAGTGTAAGGAGTATTAGTTCACCACAGAGGCACAGAGAACACTGAGATTACACAGAGAGTTGAATATCTCTGTGCTTCCTCAGCGTACTCTGTGTCTTCGGTGGTGAACCATAGCTTCGATAGGCTCAACTGCACCTTGAGATAGCTTTCACCTAGAAACGAAAATTCACGCCGCCCCTCCCCAATGCGCCGGGTGCGCGGAAGCCGCTCTCAAAATATCTCTCATTGAAAAGATTCTCGCCGCCGACGAACAGCACCATAGTCACTTTCTCAGAGAGCGGACGCTCGTAGCTTGCGAACAGATCAGCTTTAGTGTATCCGCTAAATGTCAGATTGGCCTGGCGAAACGGCAAGCTGCTCTCGAAGACAGGCGCTATGTAAGAGCCTGTGTAATTCAGGTCAAAGTTGATGAGCAATGCTCGGTAGCGCTCGTTGAGTGTCAATCCAAATAGATGTTTCGGCACGACGAACTCTCGCTGCGTGCCCAGCAACGGGTCGAAGCGGTCAGAATTGGTGAAGGTGTACGAAGCGCGTAGATTCATATTGCGCGCTGGCGCGGCCTCGAAATAGCTCTCTATGCCTCTGGCAATTCCGCCGGGCTGGTTCGCGTAACCGCTGAAGC
>DATHJK010000212.1:0-2248 GCA_035316225.1 Pyrinomonadaceae bacterium | reverse complement strand
TGCTGCGCTGTCTGTAGACATGGTATTCGCAGACGACCCGGTTCAGAACAAGTACGCCTTCAACGCATCAAACATTCGCTTCGATCTTCTCAGCAGTACGCCGCGCGCTCAAAGCCTCTTCATCAACTTCGCCCTCGGCCTGCAACGCCTTATCTCCGGCGACCAGGATTCGACGCCTAATAGCAGCGGCTTCGCGCCTCTGATTACGGACGCGACGCTCACCGGTGTAGAGAGCGGCAAGTGGTATGGACTCGAATACCAACTCAACATGGGAACGCCCGGTAATCTTGCCGGCGCAGTCGGGCTTACGTCAGGACTACTGACGGCGTGGACGCCCAAGAGCGGTCCTGATGTTTACGCAGCAGCAGTCGGCCTTCGATTACCCGGCACCGGCGGCGCGAAGCTCATCAGTTTACAGACGGTGCTGAAACTCTCAATCGGGCAGATGGTGCTTACGTTTGACCGCAACTCGAATTCGTTCCTGCTGATGCTCACAGAAATCGCGCTACGCTTCCTCGGCCTTCTCAAGATTCCGCCGAGCGGCTCGTCAACCTTCTTCCTCTTCGGCAATCCGCAGAGCAAAGGAAAGCCGTCGGGACTCGGCTGGTATGCCATGTACAACAAGCTCAAGCCGAAAACGCAAGAACTCGAACCGTAAAGTGAGGATGCTATGGGACTGAATGAACTCATTCTCAAACTCTCGGAGAGCGGCAATGATGTCCTTACCAAGAACCTCACTGCCCGCATCACGAAGATCAAGGAATATCTACTGGGCTTGAAGGAGATTCGCGTCTTCACGGCGAACAGCCAGCAGTTCGGGCATCAGGCTTCGACGGTGAACATCTTGCGCAACCTTATACGTATGGGAGCGACCGGGCCGTACACGCTCGTTCTGTCCGGCAGTTCGATGAGCGACACGATAGACCTTGAGCAGAAGATCGCGTTGCTGATCCCGCAATTCAAGCTCGGAGAGAAGGAGTTCAAGCTCAACGGCTGCACGGTCAATGTCGTTTCGATGTACCCCGGCACCGACAAACTCAAACTCGCCGACTTCGCCATCAACGGCGGCTTCGACGACATCGAAGGAAAGACCCCTCCCTACGACAAGCTGAACGTCATTAACTACGTGCAGCTACAGCCCTATGCCTGGCATCGCGGCACGAACATGGTGCGCATAGACGAAATGGGGCTGCCTGCAATTATCAATCTAGACAAGCTGAGTCCGGGGACAAACCTCGCCCGGCGCGCTTTCTATCTTGATCCAGTCCTAACGGAGAGCGACTGGACGACAATGGAAGACGGCAAATACAAGGAGCAGGTCAGCGTCTGCAAGTACCTTCTAGGTGAGCTTGACGCCTCCAAAATCTTTCTCGTTCCCGGCTACGGATTCGGAACAAAGGGCGGCGGGTGGTCTAACCTCTATAATGTGGTCGCTGGCGTGCGACAGTCGCAGAAGACTATCGGCGCCGCGCAGAAAACAACCGTCATCGTTGCCATCGGCGTTAGCCAGTCAGACTGGAGCACCTTCACCGACATAATCCTTTTTGGCGAAGACGGCGGGACTCCAACGCCCGACTTCACTAAGTTCAACACGGAAACGGTAGAGGGGTCCGTCAGCTACGAGGGGTCGGGCAACAATCCTGCGACTCTGGAAAAGGTCAAGGTCGCGCTGGGGAAAATTGCGGGCGATCCGCAGAAGGCTCTAGTCGTCTTTCTGGACAAGATTCCCGGCCCTCTGTTCGACCAACTCTACAAGCGCGCGTCGCTGCCTCCGCTTCTCGAGGGACAGAACACGACTGAACTGATGCTCAACTTCGGCAAGTCGTATCTGAAGATTTCGAGCAATGAGACCGACACCGTCTACGGCTATCCGACGCTCCCGCTCAACTCGCTCGCCAGCGGTACGCAGGCCCTGGATGCGCAGAACCGCGCGTACAATGGCATAGTGGCTTCAAAGCCGAACGTATGGTATTCCGACCGCTCGACTTATCCTCCGAATCAGTTGCCGCCTGTGACGACTGCCTATCTCACGCCGCAGGACAACAAGCTCGCCAAGTATTTTACCGATCTCGGCAAGTTCTTTCACGATGAGATGAATGACAAATTGCTGCGCGGTCTAGACCTCTTCGTCAACATGATCGGCCCTGGCGGCGTCAGCGTGACAGAGCTAGTGATGACGAAGACGGCGGCAGTTGAGGTCAACGTCGTAGAGGCGCTCTACCAGCAGTTGGTTCAATACACGCACGAC
>DATHJK010000211.1:0-6336 GCA_035316225.1 Pyrinomonadaceae bacterium | reverse complement strand
CGGATCTGGTCTACCGTGACAGTACCGGAGGTGATGGTAAAGAATTGAGTGCCCGTGCCGCTCCCGGTTGGAGATATCCCAGCCCCGCTAGCTGCGTAGCCGGGCGTGGCCGCTCCCCCCGTAAACGGACGTGCGAAGATACGCACTCCACCTGGCTGTATGGTCGCATACGAGAAGGAAATCGTCACCTTCTGGTTGTGAACCAGAACGTTAGGTGTTGGGGGATCGAGAGTGATTCTGGTTACGGAATGTCCAGCCGCCGACACGCTCGGCCCAAAGGACAATGTAGCCAACGAAAGCAGGATCATTCCCGCCGCTACGAACGCCTTCCAGTTGTTTAATCTGTATCGCATAGCTGCTCCTTTGTATCGTCTACTTCCAGATTAGTGATTCAGTTTGCAGGCGTCACAGTGGGCTAACGCCGGAGTTTAAGGAGGGAGATAGCAATCGCTATACCAGCATTGGGTGAAGACAAAATGGGGCAAATGAACAATGTGCTTTCCATTAATTATGTTGGCGTTCAATATTGGCGATCGAGATGTCTACAATTGTTGACACGTTAAGGCTGCATAGATATCAATGGCCCAACTAAGATGAAGCATTGACACTACGCTTATCTGGTGATTAGTATTTCACTTCCGCTAGACTGCCATACTCCTCAGACAGTCCTTTTTTTAATCTTCTTGTTTACTGAACGCTGCCACGAAATCTGAACAAAGCCGGTGACCGTTTGAGAATAACGACTAAGCAAAGTGGGCTGCGACGCGAATTTAAGTCAATCCCCAACACTCTTGAAAGACGAAAGTTAAACGTCTAGCTAGACGTGTTGAACAATGATTTGCTATAATCACGCCGGCCTTGCAAGAGAGCATGTCGGGCGGTTGCTGCCGCACTTGGCTTAATAGCGAAGGGCGGGAGAGGAAAGTCCGAACACCATAGGGCAGCGAGCCAGCTAACGGCTGGGCGCTCGTCGCGCTCGTTGAATTATTTAAGCGGGTATCGCTTTTATTCATAATCAACAAGAGCGCGCCGGGCGACGACAAGTGCAACAGAGAGCAGACCAGCCAGCGGGTCGGGAAATTTTCTCGGCAGCGGGTGATGGGTGAAACGGTGCGGCCTCGCTTCGGAGGCTTAATGTAAGAGCGCACCGGCGCGCGTGGTAACACGTGCGGCCAGGCAAACTCCTCGTGGTGCAAGACCAAATAGGGAGGCGTTATGAAAGGGCTGCCCGCCCGAAGCCGTGATTCCTTAGGGAAGCGCGGCTACGACCTCCGGGTAGGTCGCTTGAGCCATTCGGCGACGGATGGCCTAGATGAATGATCGCCACTCGCGCACCATAAATGCGCAAGTACAGAATTCGGCTTACAGACTTGCTCTCAAATTGCACGGCCCATGATTCATCGAACGCTGTAGAGTTCTTTGCGAGTTCTTCTCAGAATCTACTTTTCCAGGGAGAGGCGACAGATGGCGAACCGTAAAGGGGTCTTTATCGGGGCCTATGTGCCGAATGAGCTGAAGGAATCCTTGCGAAGACGAGCGGCGGCAGAGCATCGCACGCTCTCGCAGGAGATTACGCGCATACTAACGGAAGCGATTCACGGTCGCGGGCTTCCGCCGGGAAGCATTGACCGTCGTGGCGGAACTTCAACTCCGCGACGACGCGCCACAGACCCGCAACCGCGACGGCGCGCCGCAGACGTTGCGTACGATTCGCCGAATCAGAATGGCGGCGAAGATTAGCTCTCAAATAGAGCTATCAAGCGAAATATTCATGGCGCTGTAAACCAGCCCGCTGACTCTCTGTCACTTAAAAAGAGGAATTTCATATCAATGGCGCGCGCAAGCAACTCCAGGTTTGCGCGCGTCGCGTTTTATCCTTCGTTTTGCTAAACTCGATAATCATATTGCATTCATTGGCGGGAATCTTTTCTTGTGAACAGGAACAATATCCTCTTTGGATTAATCAGCCTTGCCATAGGCTTCTTCGTAGGTTTCTCTATAGCAAACTCAATCGGGCGCAGAGAGCGCGACGCTGCGCGCGTGAGCATGCAGCCGCAGCAGGCTCAAACCGAGAGGCCGCAGCCAGCCGCCTCGCAGAATCAATCGTCCCAGTCAAGCGATGCTGCGCCGACCGAAGCAGAGATTCGAGACGCCATCGCCCGTGCCGACGAGCGAGCCGAAGACACAGAGCTTCAACGCAATTTCGGGACGGCGCTCTATCGCTACGCTTCCGATGCGGGGCAGGCGCAATACCTGCCGGATGTCGCACGCATGATTAAGCGCGCCTACGACGCACACCCGCAGGATCACGACCTGACCGTCATGCTTGCCAACGTTCTATTCGATATAGGCCAGACAACTGACAGGGCGCGTTTCCGCGAGGCCAGGACTTATTACGCGAAAGCTCTTGAGATGAAGCCGGATGACGTGAGCGCGCGAACCGATCTGGGTCTCAGCTATTATCTGGACGAGCCGTCCGACCCTGCGCGCGCTGTTGCCGAGTATAGAAAGTCGCTCGTCATCAACCCTCGTCACGAGCAGACGCTGCAAAATCTGGCAACGGCGCTAATCAGCATGCACAAGTTTGACGAAGCGCAAAAGCGCATTGACGAGCTTTCAGGCATAAACCAGCAGAATCCGGCGCTCCCGAATTTGCGCGCGCAATTGGCTCAGGGCAGAAACGCCGCGCCGTAGGAGTAGATTTGAAAGTAGTAATAATCTTAAGCCTTCTGGCGATACTGGCATTCGTTGCCTACTGGCGACTGAGGCCATACATTCAGGCCGCGCAACGCATGTTTCGATTCGTTCAGGGCGCGCGAGGCGTGAACGCTCCCGATTCACAATCGAAGCGGGAGCGAGTGGTTGGGCGACAACTTGTACGCTGCTCCTCTTGCGGAACCTGGGTTCCTTCAGACCGCGCGCTGATGTTGAAATCTTCACCCTTCTGCTCAACCGACTGCGTGGAACAATCCAGCGCAACTCAAAGCCGCCAACGCAAATCAGCGAACCTATAGAACTTATTTCAGTTGAGCTTAATGAGAGTCGTAATTCACCACCGAAGACCGTAGAGAACAGTTAGATTACACCGAAGAAGGATTTCAAATCTGAAATCTCAAATTTGATATTAAAAGTTCTGAATTTCTCTTCGGCTTTCTCAGCGCACTCTCCGGTCTTCGGTGATGAATCTTTTTTACATACTCTCAACTAATGATTTCGATCCAGGTTCTCTTTCATAAACTTTAAGAAGTTTCCGCTTCAATCTCTTCGGGCAGGTAGTTCCCGGCTTCGTGTATTGCTTTGTCTGTGTCTGTGAAGAAGAGAATCACGAGTCCCACGATGAAGAAGAAGATGAGCGAGAGTATGGCCTGACGGTAAGAGCCTGTGTGGGCTACGACGATGCTGAAGACGAGCGGGCCGATCCATGATGTGCCGCGCTCGGAGATTTCGTATATGCCGAAGAATGATGATTCGCGCCCCTGCGGAATCATTCTGGAAAATAGTGAGCGTGAAAGCGCCTGCGATCCGCCCAGCACTATTGCTATAAGAGCACCCATTATCCACGCCTCTCTGACAGTAGAAAGAAAAGCATAGGCGTAAATCACTATTCCAGCCCACAGCACTAGCGATGCGAGAATCGCTCTCTTGGTTCCAATAACGTAGGCTATGCGCTCGAACAGGAGCGAGCCGAAAAAAGCCACGAACTGAACCATCAGAAAAATCCCCAGCAGAAACGAGGGCGGCGTCTCAAGCCCGCGAGATCGAAACAGTTCCTGCCCGAGAAATACGCCCGCCGCTCCTATCACCGTCTGTATTCCGTCGTTGTAGAAGAGATAGCCGATTAAATATTGAAGCGTGTGGCGAAGCCGCCGCAATTCACGGAACGTTGATGAAAGCTCTGTGAATCCTATGGTGAGATAACTTGCTTTTGCGGGCAACGCCTTGATTGATGGTCTGGTTTTCAGAAGCGCGAAAGAGATGAGCGCGAAGCCGCCCCACCAGAGTCCAGCCGAAAGAAGCGACAGGCGCACGGCCATCAACTTGGTCATCCCGAATGTTGCAGCGCCCTGAACCATCACTAGATTCACCGCAAGAAGAACGCCGCCGCCCAGGTAGCCGTAAGCGAATCCACGGCTGGAAACTTTATCGCGCTGATCCTCTGTGGTGATTTCCGGCAGAAACGCATTGTAGAAAACCACGCTCGCGCCGTAGGAGAGATTGGCGAGGATGAACATAATAGCGCCGAACAGGTGCAAGCCCTCCTTGAGAAAGAAGAGCGTGCACGTTGCCGCCACGCCAAGATAGCAGAAGAGCGCCATAAGGCGCTTCTTCATCGTCGAATAATCGCCGAGCGCTCCCAGCACAGGGAGTATGAAAACCTGTAATAAGACTGATATGGAGACGGCGAACGTCGAAAGCGATTTGGCCGTGACCGCGCCCAACGGCCCGAAACTGAGGATGACTCCGTTTTCGCCTACGGCTTTTTGCGCGATGTAAGTTAGATAATCCCCGAAAAGTGCGCCGACAACTGTGGTATAGAAAGCCGAGTTGGCCCAATCGTACATCATCCAGCCGAAAATCTCGCGCGGGTTGTTAGCGCCGGAAAGATGACGGCGGTGCGGCACATTCTCGACCCTTTTGTCAGGGACAATCTGTTGATCGCTTTCCATCAGCTTAAGGTTTCTCCCTTTGTTAGAACGTCAAGAATTGCCGGTGTGATGTCTGCCAGAGAATGAACACGCGAGGCTACGCTGTGAGCGTGCGCGCCCCAGATGAGCGTCGGCACGTCATTGAGCGTGTGGTTTCTTTTGCTCAGGTCTTCAATGTTGCCGTGATCGCTTGTGAGTATGACGGTCGTCTGTTTGAAGTCAAGCTGCGAGAGCAGAGAACGAAGAAAGCGCGCAAGATTCGACAACACCATCCGCGCAGACTTCATGTCTTGAGCATGTCCGACCTTATCTGTGATGAAATATTCGTAGAGCGTGAAGTTGTGCTCGCTCGTTATTCGAGCAAGAATCTCGCCTGCCTCTTCCGGCGTTCGCGGCATGGCATCCTCGCCGCGCTCAATCAGAAAACCATTTGTGTAATCCATGAAAATGGCACGACCGGCGCGCATGTCATCAAGGTCGTTGAATCGCATATTTGCCGCTTCGACGGCGGCTGTGGTTGCAGAGACCCATCGCGGTCGCTGCTCGAAAAAATTTTGAGTATACGCATTGGCGAAAACATTCTGCTCAATTCCCTTAAGCTTCAACTGTAGAAATATTGAATGCGTTTTGATGATTTCAAGCAGCGCGCGATTGGGAAAACCCTGCTTGTGATAGCCCAGAAGCTTCGGTGCATTGATTCCTGTCAGAATAGTGGTCTGACCGGATGCGCTTTGCGGCCTCCCCTCAACGCCAAGCCGCGCATCAGTGCGAACGAGAACCCCGTCATAAAGAAGTACAGGCTCATCGTCCTGAAACACAGCAAGCGGCTCGGCGTCGGCAAGCCCGTTGAGCGGGTTGTAGTCGTCACGCCTGCCTATACCTAAGCCATCAACGAAGAAGAGAAGAGCGTGCATTTGTCGGGGAGGAATAGCACACGTTCCCGAAACGAGACAAGCCGGGATTGGAAAAGTTTAGAAAGCCGCCACAGTCAATACCCGCGCCGTTCCGGCGGGCTTGAGCCTTGCTTCTCGAAATCTGGCAGCAACCCGCGCTCGCGGTAGTGGCGCAGCTTGTTGTGAAGCGTCTTCAAGCTGATTCCCAAAAGCTCTGCCGCGCGAGTCTTGTTGTTGCCTGTCCTCTGTAGTGTGCGCAGAATCATCTGACGCTCGACCTCTTCGATTGGGGTTCCGACGGGAAGCGTGACTGTATCTTCATTGCGGACGCGGCGGCGCTGTTCGACAGGATAGGGCGCAAGATGATGTCGCTCTATCTGCTCGCCCGAACAGATGATGACGGCGCGTTCGATTGCGTTGCGCAGCTCGCGCACATTGCCAGGCCATGAGTGTGAATGCAGAACGTCCAGCGCTTCGGGGTTGATGATGCGCGCGGGCCTGTTGTGCCGCTCGGCCAATTGCGCTATCAGATGCCCGACAAGAAGCGGCAGGTCTTCGAGCCTATCGCGCAAGGGAGGCATCTCGATTGCTATAACGTTCAGACGATAGAGCAGGTCTTCGCGCAATTCACCATTCAGCACTGCATCGTGCGGGTCTTTGTTCGTAGCGGCAAGAAGACGCACGTCAACGGGAATTTCCCGCGTGCTTCCCAACCGGCGCACGCTGCGCTCCTCAATCGCACGAAGCAGCTTTGCCTGGAGCAGCGTAGGCATCTCTGCGATTTCGTCCAGCAGAAG
>DATHJK010000210.1:0-3116 GCA_035316225.1 Pyrinomonadaceae bacterium | reverse complement strand
CTCCTTCATATGAGAAGCCAGAAAACTTCGGCTGAAGCGAATGCTATTCAGCCCTGTGTCTGACTTGCCTTCGGAAAATGTGGCGCGATTCTACGGGCGTTGGCTTCCACGTGTCAAACGAGTCTCAGTGTCCCGTGCGCGTTGCTACGAGCCGCTGAGCCTGCCGACGGACGGCTTCCGAGACGTTGCGGTTCTGCGAGATGTTTTGCAGGTCTTTGATAAAGAGGCGAGAGAGTATGGTGATTGCCGAAGGGATAGGAGTTCGCGGGTTGCGCGCAAGGTTATGAATGATAGGGTAGGAGCGCGCCCACGCGCGATTATGCGCGATGAGGCGCAGAACTTCGTCGGAGACGGTACGCATTGAAGCTATGTTCTCAACTTCTTGATCTGTGACGCGCGGATTGTTAATGACCGCAGCGGCGACTATGCGATTCGAATCGCGTATGAGTATGCTGCGCGCTTCGCGGTCGCCTTTCATGCCCAATTTCATGCGGTCGCGCACGGTCATCAACATTATGCGGCGTATGAGCGAGATGCGTTCGGGCGTGACTTCTCCGCTTTCCAGTCGCGCGTCCGCTATGACGCGCTCGGCATTGGCCGCGCGCTGCTCGAAGGTTTCGGGAATCAACTCTTCGAATCTTTCGAGCGAGAACCATGTCTCATCAACGTCGCTGTCTGAAACTTCTATGTGCTGAGCTATAAGCCAGGCGTCTTCGACCGTCAGACTCTCGCCCGCAGCTAAAGTCTCCGAAGTGGCGAAGAATTCTGCCGCCGCCGCGTGGCCGCGCGCGCGCATCTCTTCCGCAATCTGTTGAGCGCCACGCTCCTTCTCGAAGAACTCGCGGCGTGTCTCCATCGCACGCCGTTCCGCTTCGGAAGTGCGCGCAGGGTTACTTATAATCGCTTCAATGATTGATGGAGCGCGAATCAATCGCTGCTGGTTGACTGATATTAATTCAAGCAGCGACCCTTCGGTGGTCGCGCCCGCGAGCGCTGCTATAGCTTCGTCAGGCGTTTGAGCGTTGAGTGTCACAGCCTCGTGAACTTCGCGCCCGGCTTTCGCGTGCGTTGCAAGGAATGCGAGCACAGACGGCGCAGCATCATTCGCTTTTGCTACCGTCAACAAATCCGCAGGCGACTGCTCGTCCAGCGTAGCCTGAGCCGCGCTTGAAATCTCCGCATCGCTGCCCGCGCGCAGAGCTACGAGCGCTTCCATCAAATCGGCCTGCGCGAGCGGCAGCATCCCACGAGCCGCAGCCATGCGCGCAGCCTGCGGCGCAGTGCCCGCAACGATTGCCTGCACGACCGGGTTGGTTGATGTAACGCTCGCACTCATTACATTAAGTTTGACTGGATTGCTACCTGCGCTGAAGAGGTGTGGTGCATCCTGGCGATGCCCGCATAAGTAAGTGTAGTAGAGTTGGAAATTATACTCAACGATAACGGCGCGGGTGGAAGATTAAAGCCCGCGCCGTGAATTAGCTTCTTGAACGGAAATGCTACGGATAAAGTTTCAGCCAGCGCCGCAGCACTTCTTGTACTTCTTGCCTGAGCCGCAGGGGCACGGGTCGTTGCGGCCAACTTTGGGCTGGTCGCGCGTGACCGTCTTGACTCTGGCTGCCTCTTCGCCCGCCGCCGTTGCGCCCTGATTCGGGCCTGTGAATGTCATGCGTGTCGGGCGGCGCGGAGGCCGCCGGTGCTGAATCTTGTCGGAAGACTCTTCAGACACGACTTGCAGGTTGAAGAGCGAGCGTATGGTGAAGGTGTCAATGCGATCAAGCATCTCCTGAAAGAGATCGAACGACTGCTTCTTGTACTCTACGAGCGGGTCTTTCTGCCCGTAGCCGACAAGCCCTATGCCCTGCTTCAAGTGATCCAGCGATAGCAGGTGATCTTTCCACTGCGCGTCAATGATGTTGAGCATGATGATGCGCTCGTATGTGCGCATGGCCTCGACGCCTATCTGCTCTTCCTTCTCCGCGTACTTAACCTTTAGACGCTCCCAGACATCCTCTTCCACTTCGGGCGAAGTCATCTTCGTAAAATCAATCCCTTCCGTGTCAGCGTCGAAGTTGTAGATCGATTTTAATTGAACCTTGTAGTTCTCCGTGTTCCAGTCTTCAGGATCAACTTCGGGATTGAGGTACTGCTTTGTGGTATCCGCGAGCAGGTCGTGCGCAACGCCTGTGTCGCCCAACAGGAACTCGCGCTGGTCAGGCTCTTCCATCAACTGGCGGCGCAAACCGTAGATAGTCTCGCGCTGGCGGTTCATCACGTCGTCGTATTCAAGCAGGTGTTTACGAGCCTCAAAGTTGCGCCCTTCAACGCTCTTCTGTGCAGATTCGATTCGCTTCGACACCATCTTCGATTCGATAGCGATGCCTTTCTCCATTCCCAGACGCTGCATCAGAGCTTTAACTTTATCGCCCGCGAAAATTCGCATCAGGTCGTCTTCCAGAGAGAGGAAGAAACGCGAAGAGCCGGGGTCGCCCTGACGACCTGAGCGACCGCGAAGCTGGTTGTCAATGCGGCGCGATTCGTGGCGCTCCGTGCCGAGTATGTGAAGACCTCCTATCTTCACAACCTCCTCGTGCTCATCTTCAACTATCTGTTTGGCCTGCCGAAAAGCCTCTTCCCATTGCTCTTCGGAAACCTCGTCCGGGTCAACCTCATCTTTTTTGAGAAACTCGCGCGCCATGAAATCCGGGTTGCCGCCCAAAAGAATGTCAGTTCCGCGTCCCGCCATGTTGGTCGCAATCGTGACAGCGCCTTTACGTCCTGCCTGCGCTACGATCTCCGCTTCGCGCTCGTGGTATTTGGCGTTCAGGACGTTGTGCGGAATACGCTCGCGTTGAAGACGGCGTGAAATCAGCTCGGAATTTTCGACCGAGACCGTGCCGACAAGAACGGGTTGCCCCTTCTCGTAACAGTCCTTAATCTCTTCGACCACAGCATCCCACTTTTCGGGAAGGGTGCGGTAGATGATATCCGGGTTGTCCGTGCGAACCATAGGGCGATGCGTCGGGATGATTATCACGTCCAGTTTGTAGGTCGAGTGAAACTCTGCGGCTTCCGTCTCAGCAGTACCGGTCATGCCCGAAAGTTTTTCGTAGAGA
>DATHJK010000209.1:0-3091 GCA_035316225.1 Pyrinomonadaceae bacterium | reverse complement strand
AGAAACTGCTCGCGTGCGTGCATTGCGGGCTGTGCCTTGAGGCGTGCCCGACTTACGTTGCTACGGGTGATGAGAATGACAGCCCGCGCGGGCGCATCTACTTGATGCGCGCTGTGGAAGAAGGAAGGCTTGATCGAACGTCTGAAACTTTTGAGCGCCATTTGAATCGCTGCCTCGGATGTCGCGCGTGCGAGGCGGCCTGCCCTGCGGGAGTTCAGTACGGCCAACTGCTGGAAGCGGGTCGAGCGGAACTCGCGCGAGCGGGCGAGCGCAGCGGATGGACGAGTAGGATGCTTCGTTTGGTGCTGCGTCACATCTGGCTGCATCCCAAACGTCTGCGCATAGCATTCTCTCTCGCGCGCATCTTGCGAGATGCTGCGTTAGCGCGACTGCTACTTAAATCGCGTATCCCTCATCTTATTTCGCGGCGCGCGGAATTTGCGCTCGCACTTCTTGAAAGCTCGTCGAGCGCCACATCTGCAAAGAGGGAAATATCAGGCGAAGCTGGCGAGCCTGTTCGCCAGAGCGCTCCCGAAGTGAGACGGTCGAAAGCGTTATTGTTCACAGGCTGCGTCACTGAAGGTCTGTTCGCGCATGTTAACGGCGCAACGCGGCGCGTGCTCGAAGCGAACGGGTGCGATGCGCGAGCGCTCGTAGAGCAGGTTTGCTGCGGCGCGCTGCATGCTCATGCGGGCGATATGGAGGGCGCTCGCAATCTTGCGCGCCGCAACATAGAGGCATTCGATGATGATGAAGAGGCTGCTATCGTGACCAATGCCGGGGGTTGCGGCGCAATGCTAGTCTCTTACGATCACATCTTTGCGAACGATTCTGAATACTCCGAACGCGCGCGTAAATTCAGTTCCCGCGTGCGCGACATAGGCCAGCAGTTAGAGAGTACGGGCATTCGCGCGGGCGCGAGCGTGGAAGAAAAACTCACTACCTACGATACCTCTTGCCACCTGCTCTACGGCCAGCACGCTGGCGACGCTTCATTAAAGATGCTCCTCTCGGTTCCCGGACTTCAATTCGTTCCGCTCACGGGCAGCGAAGTCTGTTGCGGCGGCGCAGGCGTTTACAACCTGCTCGAAGCTGAGATGAGCGGGCGCGTTTTAGATGAAAAGCTGCGACACGTTGAAGAGACGAAAGCTGAACTGATTGCTACCGGGAATCCGGGCTGTCACATGCAGATTGGCGCTGGCCTGCTGCTCAGAGGGGAAAAGACGCGCATCTGTCATCCCGTAGAGATTTTGGATGAATCATACAGGCGGGCAGGTTTTTATGTAGAGGAGGAAAACACAAAAGCTTTAAATCTAAAATCTGAAGTTTCAAATTAGAAATGATCTGATCGCTCTACACGGCTCTGTAAGCAATGCGCCCTCCGATAAAGGTGAATCTGACATTCCCTTTCTCATCCATTGCAACTAAATCAGCGCGCTTCCCCTTCTCTATGCTCCCGCACTCATTCTCGCGCCCTATGAGTTGCGCGGGATTGCCGGAACACATCTTCGCAGTTTCTACTTCTGACGCGCCAAGAGAAACCATCATGCGTGCAGCGTCGAGCATAGTGATGACAGAGCCTGCAAGGTTGCCCCTGATGTTTTCAGTCCGCCCGTTTTCTACAGTGATTGTCTCGCCCCAGACGCTGTACTCGCCGTCTCCCAATCCGGCGGCAGAGATGGAATCGCTTATGAGCGAAACTCGCTCGGCTGTCTTGCACTTCAGAATCAAACGGAGCGTTAGCGGGTCAAGGTGCTTGCCGTCCGCAATCACGTCGCACGTAACGTCGTCACGAACAAGTCCCCAGCCTATGGGGCCGGGCGCGCGGTGATGAAGCGCAGCCATAGCGTTCATAAAATGGGTCATGTGACGAGCGCCTGATGCATGTGCGTGTTCTAAAATTTCTACGGACGCGCGCGTGTGCCCTATCGAGACAACCCACCCGCGCCCTGTCAATTCGCGTACCAGATCAACTCCGCCTTCAATCTCCGGCGCGAGCGTCATCATATGTATGGCGTCTGGAGAATCAATTACAGGAAGAGCATCAAGGGCGGAATTTTCCGTGTAAGCGCGAAAGTAACTTTGTCTGAGCGCGCCGCACTGCGCGATGTTGACGAAAGGGCCTTCGTAATGAAGACCAAGAACGCGCGCAGCAGCATCTTTTTCCATCTGCTCGCTCATCAACGCTTCAATGGCTTTGACCGCGCTTTTGTAATCCTCATCAGGCGAAGGCACGAGCGTTGGCAACCATGAAGTGACGCCGTTACTGGCTAGAAAGCGTGCCACTTGATGAAGCCGCGCGGCGCTTGCTTCCATTACGTCAACGCCGACCGCCCCGTGTATGTGCAGGTCTATGAAGCCGGGAAAAAGCGTCAGCCCGCTAAGATCAAATTCCTCATCGCAACTTACCTGTGCATTCTCGTCATCTCTAACAACCTGCGCGATGCGACCTTGCTCAAGCAACAGGCTCACGCCATCATTCATGCCATCCGGCAGAACAACGCGCCCGCCGCGCAAGCGTAACAACCCACTCCTTTCTTTATTGCTTCCCATAAATCTATTGAACCTGTGCGCCTACGCAAAGATAAGCGTGCCCGCCACTCTTTATCAAGATTAGCGGGCACGCTTGCGTTGTAAATCCCCCGGCCACTTAGAAGTTGAACTTTACTCCTAGCTGAATGTGACGCGAGTTGCTGATTACGCTGTCGCGCACGCGCCCGAAAGTGCTGGACGTGATAAAGCTGGTCGTGCTTATGGGGAAATCGAACGACGGCGTGTTCGTCAGGTTGTTAATGTCTGCGCGAAACTCCAGATTTCGTGTCTCGCTCAGATGGAACTTCTTGCGCAAGGTCAAGTCCATGTTGAAGAATCTTGGCCCACGGAAGAAGTTGCGCCCGGTGTTCCCCTGCTGTCCGGGCGCAGGCGCAGAGAAGAGAGCGCGCTGTGCAGCAGAGAAGATGAAGGTCGTGCCGTTCTCAAGAATGATGTGGCCCATGTCAGCCGAACAGTTGTTGCAGTTCGCAGTTGACTGCACGACGTTGCTGACAGTGAACGCGCCCGAAAAGACCGGGAACGGGCGACCGCTCTGCCA
>DATHJK010000208.1:0-19407 GCA_035316225.1 Pyrinomonadaceae bacterium | reverse complement strand
TCCGGCTGCTGATTTTGGAATACCAGGTTTGGCATGTTCAGTTCCTCTTCTTCTATGTGATGGTGATTGGTTCGGCATAGCCGCTAGTTTTCAATTAAGACTAACCGACACGCAGAATAAATCTTCTCCCAATAAGTAGATAAAACCATTGGCTACCACATAGTTTCCTAATTTTTCAGCGTTTGTATTTAAAATGTCATAACGCAATTGTAAGGCAGCCTTGCGCTCATCCGGTAGCAAGCTGTTTTCAGTTGAAAGTTGCGTCAACTCTGCGAATGCCTTTGGATACACCCACCGCTCTTCTATTCTACAATTAAGTAGAACGCGCGCTTCACTGTACTCACCCCAGCAACCGAGCCAAGCGGATACATTCAGCACCCGCCCTTATTGGCCGCGCATTCTACCACTTTGCTTCGCATTGTAAAGTAGTATGTAAGTGGTAAGGATATACCTGGCCTACGCCCTTAGAAATCTCTTAAAAGGCAATCTTTACTGTGAGGGACTGTTTGCTCATTTTCTCCCGGTAGTAGCCTAACCATGGACTATTGCAGGGAATGGTGGTTGCGCCAGCGTTCATATCCTTGTGGGTCTGTTTGGTGAGAGTCGTCCCCTCGGGTAGCTGGATTACGCTGGCGTCTGTTGATTGCCCCCAGGAATCTACTGCCCAGATTTTGTTCGCGCAATCAGCAACCAGAGTGATGAAGTGATCCCGATTCGGGTAGCCGCCGGGCAAGCCAACCCCGACAACCAGCGGAACCCGCTGCTTCAGCAGTTGATCGCCAAACGCTGCGCCAACCCCATTGGAGACAAATTCGACAGGCTGCTTTACGGGATTGGGGGCTTTCACACCGGCATCGTCTATTTCAATCGCTGCTTTGAGTACGCGATTGTTGAAATCGCCGACCCCGGTCAACATTCCCCAGGCTATCTCCAGATTGTGCCTGTTCTGTTTTTTTGCCCATGTCGAATCAAAGAAGTTGTTGAGGTGTTTATTTTGACCGAATAGGCCGACCAGTTTTCCGCAAAGGAACTTAGCGGAGGCATAACAATAATTAGGCCCATTAGTCCCTTGAATCTCCCTTATCGAATTCAATAACTGTTCTGCATTACCCATGATTCTCCTTAGTATTTGAGCCGGGCTACCCAGGCAGGTGATTGAGATATGGCCGATGAGCGGTGCATCTACATCAGCGTAAGTGGTCATGCTAGAATTTCTAACAAACGAAATGTTGGCAAGTCTTATGCCAACTTGGGACACGTGAAGTTCATTGTCACTAATTTTGATAACGGTCTGATGAGGTGTATGAAGTAAGACAGGGGCCGACTGATTGTGTATACGATTGAGGACTATGCAGAAATTAGAGACGCGGGAGACGATACATTGAACTTGGGCTGAGCCAAATTCTTCCGGGCGGGTAGCGGGTCATGTTCACTTTTGAACAAAATATCTACAGGCATACTCAACACTTTCTTAGCGCCTCCAGCGTCCTGGCGTGAGATATATATTTTCACGCCAGGACGCCGGAGGCGATAAGAGAAGGCGCAGCGTTATCGCTGTCCACACTCGCCGTTGACGTGCGTGACAACGGAACTGAACCTGCGCTGGTACTCCGCACTTGTTAGAAAAGCGCAGACCATAGAGCGATAGTTGCCGGGCACGCGATTGTTCAAGACATCCAGCCAGAAATTGTACCCGCCCGTGTCCGCATCACGTCTTAAATATCCGAAGTATTGCATCAACACGAACGCGCGATTGTATTCGGCCTGTTGGAAGCTTGCGTCTTCAACAGCGCTCATGATCGCAAGACTGCGACTCTCATCCGTGTTTGCTCCGGTCGAGTATACGGCTATGAGCGCATTACGTCGTGCGGACAGGTCAACGCCGCTCGCCTCGCGCATTGTCTGTAAAAGTGCGTCAACGAAGCTAGAATCGCTCGTCGCCGATTGGTATCTCATCAAAAATTCCGGACGCTCGACAAAGGCGCGCGCAAGCGCGATCTTGTTCGCATCCAGATTATCACCGGCCACAACATGCTGGCGGTCTGCGGAGAACTCGGCGTAGCTCAACTGTCTACCTAAGCCTGCCCTGTAAAGTCTGTAGACGTAAGAGCCTGTAGCTTGAAACTCCTGCGACATGAAGTAGGCTGCGGAGATGCTTATGCGCGCCTGGCGTATGCAGTCCGCATCCGTGCCGCACCGGTCTAACCCGGTAGCCCAGTATTCAAGTCCTCCGGCGTCCGGCTCACGTCCTAGAAAATCCAGGTAGTGCTGTCGCACAAAGAAGTAGCTGGTATCGAGCGGATTGGCTGTCTCTACAGTCGGTGTGGCCGTAAAAAGCGCATCCGTCATGTTGCCCATCAGACTGAAGGAGCGGTTCTGGGGCGTGAATGAGTAGTTAGCCCTTGATGGCGTGACGATGTAGAAGTTGTCCGTATCAACATCATCGAAGCGGTATTGGCCCAAGCTGTCTGTGATGGTTCTGGCAGATTTTGCGCCGCTCAAGCTAACTACAACGCCGGAGAGAGGTCTGCCATCTGCGGCCTTTACCTGACCGCTGATGGTGGCGGGCGCGGCAGTAGGCGCAACCGTGCCGACGAAATCTGATGCCTGGTCATCGCTCAGATTATTGATAGCCCGCGCCGTCGGTGTGAAGGCGTAGCCGGAGTATTCCGGCGTTATGGAAAAGTTGCCGCCATAGTCCAGACAGGTGAATGCATAAAAGCCGTTGCTGTCCGAATAGACGGCCTGCGGATAAGAACCGCCTGCAAGATTAATCTTCACGCCTGCGAACGGTTGACCGTTGCGGTCTCTGATGTAGCCCATGATGGTATGTCTTGGATAGGGATTGGTCGTAGCGCTGAAGACCATCCCGCTATCGTATGTGAGTTGGGCCACCGTCTTGCTCTGTGGGTTGAAGGCGTAGCCGTTTTTTGAAGGTGTGACAGTATAGCTGAGTTGACCCGTCAAATTTGTGAAAGAGAAAAAGCCGCCGCTGTCCGTCTGCGTGGTCGCTGTCGCCGAACCGCTCAAGGTTACTGTCACACCAGCGATGCCGACATAGCACGGGCTACCGTCTGTGACCTGTCCCCAGATGCTATAGTGCCCCGGGCCAATCGGGCACTCGTTCTGGCTCACGTCGTAGGTCTGCTCGGCAATGACCAGAATACCATCGGTGTAGTAACCGGTCGGGCTGTCCTGATTACATGGGCCAACGTCAACCGAATAAGTGACCGTCCCGTTGCCTGTGCCTGAAGCGCCGCCGGTGATATGCACCCAATCGGCGCGGCTGTACGCAGTCCAGTTGCACCCCTCCGGAGCAGTCACCTGCACGGTGCCTATGCCGCCTTCATGCTGAAAGGTCGCCGTTGCACTATCTATGGAGAAAGGGCAAGCGAGAGAAGGCATGTGCGCTAAGATTACGGAGTTGTCGGAGCGTGTGTAAGCGAAGAAGTTGCCGTCGGGTGAGACCGCTATTGCGCCTGTGTAAGTTCCCTGATCGTAAGTCTTCAACAGCGCGCCGTCTGAGATGCGCCAGAAGCGTATGATGCCGGTCTGACCTAATATGCTGTAGCGATTATTCTCCGATTCCCAGCCGGTTGAAATCAGCACCTGGCTGTCCGGCGTCGTAACCATTGCGCCCACAGCGCCTGTGCCGCGCATGGTCTGAATTAGCGCGCCGTCCGATACTCTATAAACTTCAATCGTATCATCGTGGGGGTATAAGCCTGTGGCCGCTTGCGTGGAGATGATGTACTGTCCATCCGCAGAGAATGTAAGAGCGTGTTTGGGGCCGGGGATGTTCAGGAGGTGCGTTCCGTCTGAGATTCTCCACAGGTCAATCCCTGTTTTTCTTCCAACCACAGCTACAGTTTGACCATCAGGGGAGAAAGCGACATCAAGGCCACCGGCATTTGAAGCCTGCCAGACCTGGCTTCCATCGGAGACACGAGAGACTGTAACTGTGCTAGGAGTATTGCCATATACCGAATTATCAATAGAGGAGACTACATATTGCCAGTCAGGCGAGAGAACGCCTACTAGATTCGATGTGCGTAGCACTGTTGCATCAGAGATGCGCCAGAACTTATATCCACGACCCGTCGCAGCAAGTTGCTGTCCATCTTGCGAGAAGCCAACAAAGCTGGCGCTCCCGCAAGTCAGACCCCCTGAACACTGCACCAGAGTCTGAAACAATGCTCCGTTTGAGACCTGCCAGACTTTAGCCGTATGGTCATCGCTTCCGGATGCTAACTGCTGCCCGTTCGGTGAAAAGGCGACTGCCCTTACGACATAATTATGTTGCCCCTGCCACACGATGTCCGGCGCAGTTTGCGCAGACATAGAGCCAGCGAGAATCAGCAAAATCGAGAGGCCGACTATTCCCTTCACAACGCATCCCGCGCCGGTAGATTTCATGACGATTTCACTCCTTGCTTGCGAGGCAGGTTAACAAACGGAAGACAGACTTCGGGGGGCAGTCATTACAAGGGGAAATAGGTATTAAGGGTAAGAGGGGGTTAATAAGTTGGCTGAAATTATCCACCCGATTCTTATCACGGTCAAGAACGAGAGCGCGTGAGAGTGTGAAACTTTTTCTGTGAGCGTAGAGGCCAGAGGATGAAATATAGAAGCTTTATCGGGCTGACTGTAATGTGAAGATGTTTTGCAACGTAGCTCTGCCTGTGACACTTTTATGGATTGCCCTCGCGTGCGGGCTTCGCTTCAGGCGCGCAGCGCCTGAAGCAGCTTGTCGTGAATCTGATCGAAGCCGCCGTTGGACATGACTGCTACGATGTCACCTTCGCGCATCTCCGGCTCAAGATGCTCAACGATGTCGCTGGCCTTCTGGATTCCGAATGCTGGCTTACCTTGCGCGCGAATGTCTTCGATCAATTTCGCTGTGTTGAGCACGCTGCCTTTTTCAGTAGCCTTGCCGCTTTCGTAAACGCTGGCGATGACAACGTAATCGGCTGGCGCGAATGCGCGCGCGTAATCGTCTTGAAAGACGGCCAGACGCGATGACCACGAGCGCGGCTCGAAGACTGCTACAAGACGGTTTTGGGGATATTTCTTTCGGAGCGCCTGAAGGGTTTCGCGCACGGCTGTCGGATGATGAGCGAAGTCGTCAATTACTGTTACGCCGCGCTCCGTCCCACGGATTTCAGCACGCCTTCGCACGCTCTTGAAAGTTAAGAGCGCGTCCGCAATCTGCTTAGGCTCAACGCCCCACGCATCCGCCGCGACTATTGCGGCGAGACAGTTTCTGATATTGAATTCCCCTATGAGCGGCGTGCGAAACTCTCCCCACTCGCAGCCCTGCCGGAAAACTCTGAAGCTTGCCATCTCGCCCGTATAGTCAATGTCGCGCGCCTGCCACGTCGCATCATCCGAAGTGCCGAAAGTTTCCAGTCGAGTGAAAAGCTTATCGCGCATGTCTGCGACAATTCCTCGGACAACAGGGCTGTCCCACCCGGCAATCAAGCGACCGTTGCCGGGCACCAGATTCATGAAGCGACGAAAGGCGATCTTAACCGCTTCGAGGTCTTTGTAGATGTCTGCGTGATCGAACTCTATGTTGTTGACGATGGCGAGTTCCGGCAGGTAGTGCATGAACTTCGGCCCCTTGTCGAAGTAGGCCGTGTCGTACTCGTCGCCCTCTATGATGAAATAATCGCTATCCGTCACACGAAAGCTCACGCCGAAATTCTGCACCATGCCGCCGACTAGAAACGTTGGATTCAATCCCGCCTGATCTATCACCCACGCCGCTATGCTCGTCGTAGTAGTCTTCCCGTGCGTGCCAGCCACAACCAGCGAGCGGCGACCACGAATGAACTCCTCCTTCACGGTTTCACCTTGCGAGCGATAGAGAAGTTTCCGGTTGAGCGTCTCTTCGACTTCCGGGTTGCCGCGCGGGATGGCGTTACCTATGATAACGCAATCGGGAGCAGGAGACAGATGCTCAGGCTTGTAGCCTTTCATCACCTCTATGCCCAGATCAGCGAGCATCGTTGACATGGGCGGATAGACGTTCTCGTCCGAGCCTGTAACCCTGTGCCCGCGCGCCTGAAGCATACCGGCCAGAGACGCCATGGCGGTTCCGCAAATTCCGATTAAGTGATAGCGCATAAAGTTTAAGCCGGGTGTTGACTGAGTGCCCGGTGCTTTTCAATGACGAACCAGATTATAGAAGGGCAGGGAACTTACTTTCATATAAACGGGAACAGGCCGGTCCATAAAATCTCCATCAGCGACTCCGCGCTTTCTCTTTTGAGTCTGCAAGTCGAAATAGTCTACGGAAGATTTTAGAAGATGGCCGTCTGCGTCGTAATACCTGATACGCTTGACGGTCATGTTCCCGTAAAAAGTGTTCAGGCGTGAATCTATTTTCGCCAGCGTCCCGTCCTGACGAAAGTAGTACATGACGAACTGCGCCCAATCGCGCGACGGACTCTGAAACGTAAAATTAGCTCCGGCTATCTTCCCGTCTCTCAACCAGACGTAAGCGTTCTCGTTGAGATTATCGCCCGTGTCTGCTCTATCTCTTTCGCGCTCCGTTCTGAATTCGCGCCATCGCGCCGTTTCGTCCTGCGAGACATCTGCGAATATACGCGCAGAGCGTTTGTGCGTTCTGATGTAGCGGTCTATGCCTTTAGAGTACGTCTCGATAGCAGCGATTTCGCCTGCGGCCTGCGCGCTCGAAAGCGTACCGGCTGTCATCTCCGCTCCGCCAGCGCGGACGCTTTTTGTTGCCGGGGAAATAGCCAGCAGCGAAGATAAGAGAATAATGTAAATGGTTCGTCTCACACTAATAGATTTGCGGCATGTGATTGTTCATTTCTTCACGGCGTTTCCATCGCCTTGTGAGCGCGCCACGGGCATAGTGAAACTAAAAGTAGAGCCGCGACCGAGTTCGGATTTGACTTCAATCTGTCCGCCGTGAAGCTCCACCAGTTGCCTTGTGATGTAAAGCCCCAGTCCTGTGCCTTTCTCGCCGCGAGTCGCACGGCTGCGCGCCTGCTCGTACTTATCGAAAAGTATCTCCACATCTTCTTTGGCAATACCAACGCCCGTGTCCGTGACGTAGATGCGAATGCGCTCATTCTCGCGCTCGGCCTTCAATGAAACCCTGCCCCCTTTGGGCGTGAACTTGATTGCGTTCGAGAGCAGGTTGACTATGATGCGTCGCAGTTTCGGGCGGTCGGCTTCGACCATCGGCAATTCAGGCGACAGATATTCTTCAATCGTTATGCCTTTCCCTTTCGCAAGCGGCTCCATAGTCTCGCGCAACTCGTCTATCAACACGCGCAGGTCAATGGAAGAAAGGTCTAGCCGCATCGTGCCGGATTCAAGCTTCGACGCATCCAGCAGATCGTTGACCAGTTCAATCAGGCTCTGCGTGTTGCGCTCCATCATGGAGACCATGTTCTTCTGCTCAGGGGTGAGTTCGCCCAGACGACCGGAAGTGAAGAAGCTTATGACGCCGCTGATTACTGTTAGCGGCGAGCGAAGATCGTGCGTAGTGAGCGCAAGGAACTCTTCCTTCATCTCCGCAAGCTCGCGCAGCTTCGCGTTTGCTTCATTCAATTCGGTGTTGGTTTCGCTCAGTTGACTGTTGAGCTGCTCAAGCTGGTCGCGCTTCTCTTCCAGTTCTTCAAGAATCTGCACCAGATCGCGGTTCTGCTGCTTCAACTCTTCAACGGCGGAATCTTCCTCGTCCGACCCGAAAAGCCCGCGCAACTCTTCAGCATGCCCTTTAACATGCGAGGCTGCGGCGCGCGGCAGCCATTTCACAACGGTGACGCGCGTGCCACGACCCTCGCTCGTCTCTATGTCAAACTCGTCCATAAGTTTGCGCGTGCCCGAAAGACCAACGCCAAGCCCGCTCGCAGATTGATAGACCCCGCGCAATATGGCGTGAAGAGTTTTCTCGTCAATGCCAGGCCCCTCGTCTCGCGCGGTGACCATCAACCCAACGTCCGGCTCGCGCTCGGCCACCGCCAGAGTTATCGCGCCCGCCTTGGCATACTCATAAATATTGCGCGTCACTTCGGACACGGCAGTCGTAATTTTTATCTGCGTCGTCGCATCGAAACCCATCTCGCGCGCAAGGCGGCGCACGCGCTCGCGCACCTTAACTATGTCGCCCTCGCGCCGAACGTAGACATCTCCGAGCCGGGTTGATTGAATGTCTTTCATAAGTGATGAGTGATAAGTGATAAGTGATAAGAAAAAGCTTTGGCCTTCCACTTATCACTTATCACTTATCACCGGTTCATCTGGTTACAAGAACTGTCGCATCGTCTGCGTTTCGCGCGTAGTCGCGCATGAGAATGCCTGCGAGCATCTGCGGGCTGCGGCTGAGCAGACCGGGGTAAGAGTCCATATCCCATGCCGCGCTCAAGCCGTCGCTCGCCATCACAAGCGTCGCTCCGCGCGTCCATGTATGTGTCCAGACTTTCACCTTCCCCATACGAGCGCCCAGCGTTCCGTTGACGGGCAGCGCCGTCAGCGGCTCCGGCACATTGAAGACGCGCGCCTCTACGTTGCCGACTCCTGCATAGTGAAAGCGCCCGGCATCTTCGTCAATGATAGCTGCGCCCATCACTGCGCCGCGCGTCGCGCGCAGTGCATTGTGAGTGAAATGAAAAACTTCCTCCAGAGGCTCGCCCATCCAATCGTCCAGCACGCCCAGCGCAGCGTCCGCAGCCTCTTTAGCGCCCCCGCCGTGACCCAGCCCATCAATGACCGCGACGAGGTAACGCGCGCCTCGTCTTCGTATGAAGTATGCGTCACCATTTAACTCCTCGCTCGGGTGCGGGCGCGTCCAGACGCCGAAGCGCTCAGACTCAATCCCGCTCGTTTGCGTCAGTTCTGCATCTAGCCATTTGCGAGCCATGAGCGCAGTGCCGTGACTGGTGCGCCTTATAGAGCCTGGTTTGAGCCTGCCCGTCTTTCGAACCGTCGAGTAGATTTCAAACTCGTCCATCATGCGGCGAATCGTCCCCAGTCCAGCGCCCAGACTCCCGCTAGTGGAAACCCCGTCGTGAATCGCGCGGTCAACATCATAAATGCCCGGCCCCGTGTCCCAGTAAAAAAGCTCAAGCCCTGTTGAATCGCCAGGCGCGCGCGCGAAATGCAGCCAGCGATTTTCGATGGCGTAGTGCATGGCGTTCGTGCCTATCTCCTGCACCACTATATCAATCTGCCCCAGCTCAGTCTCGCCAAAGCCGAGCGAGCGCGCATACTCATGCACAGAGCGGCGGCATGCGCCAACGCTGGCTTCATTAATAATCTCGATTGACTTAATCTCACGCACGAAAAAATAGGAGTCAGGAGCCAGTAGATTTATAGTGGATTCGACATTGAGATAAACTTCAATCCAGGAAACTGCTCAACCTCTTTCATGCTGGCTACTGACTTTTGGACTCCTGCTTTATTTCCATCTCACGACCGTGACGCGAGTTCCGAGTCCCGGTTCGGATTCGACCTCGAATTCGTCAACGAGCCGTCTGGAGCCGGGCAAGCCTTTGCCCAAACCGCCGCCGGTCGAGAATCCGTCGCGCATAGCGTTTCCGATATTTGAAATTCCCGGCCCCTTGTCCTCGAAGATCAGGCGAAGGCCGGTGCGCCCGCTTGCGCTTTCGGTGGGTTGAGCTATGAGGCGACCACTGCCCGCATACTTAATGACGTTGCGCGCCAACTCCGACGCGACCGTGGCGAGCCGCGTCTGGTCAATCAACCGGAAGCCCATGTCTGAGGCGATCTTTCGCACAAGCCCGCGCGCCACAGCGATGTCGCGGTTGGTCTCAAGGGCAAGTGACTTACTTTCCAATCACGCTCGTCTCCCCGTAAAACTCCTCTTCATCATCGTCCGACATATTAAACTCAGAGCGCAGCAGCTTGAATCCCTCGTCAACATTCAGCACGGTCTCCACACCTTTCAACTCAAGCCCAAGCTCTACCAGCGTGATTGCTACTGCGGGTTGCATCCCTACGACGACCGTTCGCGCGTCCATGATGCGCGCCATCGCCGCAATGTCGGAGAGCATGCGGCCTATGAACGAGTCAATCATTTCTAATAGAGAGATGTCTATCAAAACGCCGCGCGCACTGGTTCGCTCAAGCTCGTGCAGTATACGCTCCTGCAAATGAATCACCGTATGGTCATCCATATCGAACTGAATCGGCACAAGCAGCACCCGGCCAACTTTCAAGATAGGAATTCTCGCGCCATCCATAGAAATTTTGCTCCGAGAAATTTAGTGGATAATGATAAGTGATAAGTGATGAGTGATAAGAGAAAAGCTTTTGGCTTTTGACTCCAGACTTCAGACTCCAGACTCTCTTATCACTTATCACTCATCACTTATCACCGCTTTTACTCTCTGTAGCGTTGAGGCCGTTTGTAGTGGTTTCCGTCGCGCCGTTATGGAGGCGAGCCAGCACTTTCGCGGGAACTACGGCGCGGCCAAGCATCTCGAATGCGAGCTTGATGCCGTCAACCATCTGCGCGCGCGTAGTTATTTGCGTGAGATCAATACCTAGCTGCACCATGGTCTGCGCGATGGCTGGCGACACGCCCGTCAATATGCAGCGTGCGCCCATAAGGCGCGCAGCCGTCACAGTCTTTATCAGATGGTTTGCGACGAGCGTGTCCATAGTCTTAACGCCCGTAATGTCGAGTATGGTGATGGTCGAGCCTGTTTCTACGATCTTTTGCAACAGGGATTCCGTCATCATCTGTGCGCGGCGCGAATCCAGTGTGCCTATTACAGGGAGCGTCAGAATCTTGTCCCAGACTTTGATGACGGGCGTGGACAATTCCATCATGTCTTCGCGCTGCTGGCGTATTATCTCCTCGCGCGAGCGTATGAAGTTCTCGACCATGACCAGCCCCATCTTGTCCAGCAGGGGCGTGAAGTAGTTCATCTCCTGCACGAACGCATCGCCATTGCCTTGAAGCTCTTCGGCCAGCAGCGGCAGTATCGTATTGCGCAGAGAGAGAATGTAGGAAGCGTTCTCCGTAGGTGTGTAACCCTTGACGGCACGCGCGCGAGAAATCTCGTTGAGGAAGACGCGAAGCTCGTCAAAAGCCGGAGACTCGAAGTCTCCGCCATCCGACTCTTTGATGGAGCGCGCGAGCATGTCAACTATCTGCTGCGACTGCCTTCGCAGCTCATTTTTTGGAATAAGCTCGTCGCGGAACTCGCCCGATTCAAGCCGCTCCTTTATCCACAGGTTGATTATCTCGTCGTGTCTTTTGAGCAGCAGGTCAACGACCATAGGGGTCGCCTGCGCAGTCTTCTCTACAGCCATCCGAAAGCCTCCAGAAATTATTCAGTCGCGCTCGTCCGTCGAGAGGAGAGTTCTTAGGCTGCGCGCCACAAAATTAAGAGGGCAAGGTAAGCTTAGGCTTCCCGCCCGCCGTTCTCAAATGGACAAGTTTGTGAGACGGTTCAGCTATCTTAGCATCGCCGCGCGGAAAAGCTAATCTCAAAAAAGTGTCACGGCATGAATGAGCAGGATTTTGGAGAGTTTGAGTTAGATAAACGCTTCAGTGCGCGCCGCTCTGCTTCGCTACAAAGGCAATCTTGCTCCCGTTTGGGCTGACGGCTATGCGCGTTATCTCGCTTATGCCTGCTGAGCTAAAGTCCGCAATCTCCTGCCAGTCGTGGTCGCGCGCAGGGTTCCATCTGTAAATTTTTGCGCCATGCGCCATCAGAATCTCGCCGCGCGGCGTCCACACGAAATCCTCGCTGCCCGGCAGAGTCTTAATCAACGTCGTGGTCTGCCTCGTCTTCAAATCGAAAGCTTCAATCGTCCACTCCTGCTCCGAGATTTTATGCACGAAGCTAAGCTTCTTCTGGTGAGGAATCATGCGCAGCGAGCGCCCTATATCTCGCGCTATCGTTTCGGTGCGTTCGCTGGCTACGTCAACCATCTGCAAAGTGTTTGGCGTGCCCAGCACAAATAGAGCAAGCGTATGCGCGTCAACCCAGAGGTGATAACCCACAGGCTTAATCTTTTGAAGCACCAGCAGAGGCTCGCCGCCCGCAACGGGAAATTTCCAGAGCCGCTGCGTCTGGTCGGCTTCAACACGCACTACGGAAAAGAATCTACTGTCAGGCGTCACCGTCGGCGAAAACTCGCTCTCGCGCGTACTTATAACCCGAACAGTCGAACCGTTGCCTAGCTCATAGCGATAGATGTCCGCCTGCTGTCCTTCTCTAATCGAAGTGAAAAAGAGACTACGCCCGTCCGGCAAGAAAGACGGCTGGTTGTTGTAGCCCTCGAACGTCGTAATCTTCACAGGCTGCCCCAACTTCATCTGCCCGTTATGACTCGCAACATCAACGAGAAAAATCTTCGTCACCGGAGGCGGCGCTGTTTGAGCCGAAGACAGAAATGAGAAGAAAAGTGGAGCGATGATGAGAAACAGCAGGTTCTTGATCGAAAGTTTCATCACTGAGTTTGAGCTTTCTTAGAAGTTTTCAAATCTGAATGCCGCGAATCTTTTCCACTTTCTTGCCGGATTCGGGCTTGACGAGAACGGCGTTGTCCTGCGTGCGCTTCTCTTGTTCGTCGTGGGAATGCCACTTGGCCCATTCGGCGGGAGCGTCGAAGGTTTCGCCGCCGTGTTGTGTGATGCGCTTGCGAACACGGCACATGACGGGCGTGTTGACGCCTACGCCACTGATTATGGCCTGGCCTTTGGTGAGCGCGGGCAGTTCGTCCAGAAGTTGCCGGCCTGCGCCTTCAACGGATTTCGCAACCGTGTCCTGGTCAATGGGGTTGACGATGCGCATGATGATTTGCGTCATGCATTGAGAGAGAACGTCCTGGTCAAGCTTGCCGGGGCGCTGCGTAATCAATCCTATGCCGAGGCCGAATTTTCTTCCTTCGGAGAGAATCTGTTTCAGTATGTTGGTGGAGACTACGGTTTGACCTGCGGGCGCGAAGCGGTGCGCTTCTTCTAATAGTGCGAAGACCGGATAGGGAAGATATTGATCGCTTGTGGGCGCGGCCTCATTTCTTACAGTTGCGACGCGCGCTTTGTTTACGCGACGAAGAAGAGTTGCGACGACGACCTGCTGCTCGTTCTGCTCGATGTCGGAAAGTTGAAGCACCGTGCAGCGTCCGGGCGTGAAGAGTTCTGCGAGCGGGATGTGCTCGTGGTCAGAGAAGATTGAATCCTGACGGCGAAAGCGCGAATCCAATCGCCAGAGAAGACCTTCGATTGAGCTAACGTTGCTGCCTGAACCTGAACGCTCCTCACCCTCATACTTCTGCTCTGTCACGGCGTCGCGCAAATCTTCGTAGCCCCACAGGCCACGCTCGCCGCGCTCGCCCGCCGTCAGATTTCTGTAAGCCTGCGAAAGATAGTGAAGCATCTTGTCCGAAGTTCCTTCGGGCAGAAGGTACTTGATGTCGGCTTCGGTCAAACTGGATACGCGCACCTTTATGCGGTCGTGCGTGAAGATTTTTACTTCGGGTCTGTAATCACCACTCTGAAAACGCGCGTCACCCTGAATCGAATTCAGCGTGTCGTATTCGCCGTGCGGGTCAACTATTAGAACCGCCGCGCGGTTGTGCGGCATCATCAGTTCTTCTACGAGCACGCCCGCCGTGTAAGATTTGCCCGCGCCAGTGGAAGCCAGGATGGCAAGATGCGTAGAGACCACATCTTTGATTGAGAGCACGACGGGAACTTCGCCCTCGCTTCTGGTCAAAAGGCTTCCGACATGAGCGGAGCCGACTTCGGCTATTCGTTTAGAACTGAGCACGCCCGCCAGAGTTTCCGATGAGGCCAGAAAAACGGGATCGCCCGGATTGGGCGGAATGCGCGGGTTGACGAAATCCGAGAGCGCGCGGCTGAAGTAGCCTACGGTCTCGACCGTTATCTCGTAAATCTCGCAGCCATCGCCGTCCAGACCGATTAAAGACGAAACGTAGCCGGGCGGCGTCTGCGGGTCTGAGAGAAACGAGTCCGGCAGGTTGCGCACCAGACGACGCGAAGTAATGTGACCAAGAATTTGTAGCTCAGTATCGGTGTCGCGCGCCGTGTAGTAGACGAACTCGCCTATGCGCGCACGTTTGTGATCGGTTGTGATGAACAGGAATTCGTGAGGCATCTCGCCCGGCCCCTTCACCGTCCCGGTCAGCGTGTCGAGCGTCTGGGAATTTTCGAGCATAGTATGGAGGCGTGAAAAAGAGTTGCTGTTATGTTCAATGCGACGCGAACAAGCGTTGCGCCACGCTTAACCTTGTGCTGCACAATATAACATGAAATCAGAGATGAAGAAGATGCGAGCTTGAATCAAGTGTAGTCTATTGGTTCTTGAATAACGGGTATGACTAACTCAACACAGAGACACAGAGTACACGGAGGAAGCACAGAGAGTTGAATGTCTCTGTGTAATCTCTGCGCTCTTCGGTGTCTTCGGTGGTGAATTGCTCTTTCGTCATTACTCCGCAGTAACTAAACTCTAACGTCACGGCGCATCGTAAACAGTGAAGTTGTCCCAGCGATTTACGAGCGCAAGGTCGGGCGCGTTGTTATAAAGTCCCGCGCCTGTTGCGGTCGCCATGATGCCCGTGTTCATAGAGAAAACGAGCGTGCTGTCTGCATAGACGATGATGCTGCCCGCGCTCGTCGTCAACACACGCAGCGTAGTCCAGTGAGCGGGCATGCTCCAGCCCGTCACGTAATCGGTTCGGTGTCCGTCCATGTAAAAGCCCAGCGTGAGCTTCTGATTGTCCGGCAAGTCGCCGCTGGTGTATGCGAAGAAATAGTTCCTTTCGTCCGTCACTCGAAAGCTCAAGCCTGTGCTGACGCCGCTGTTCCAGAAGCGCGAGCGTCGCTCTGCGCTCACTTCTAAATTCGCTGTGGCTGAACCCGTCTGAACCCACGCGATTGAAGTGCTGTTGCCTAAGAGCACCGCTACGCCGTTGAGAATGCCGAAAGGCTTGTGGCCGGATAAGACTGGATAAACCTGCCAGACTTGCTGCCCGGCAGACCCTCCTTCTGTAGAGTCAAGCCCGCCCGTCGCGTCGAACAGGTAGGTCGAATTGTCGCGCCCGAACGAGTCGAAGACCATCGCTCCTTCGGGTGCGGGCGACGGGGCGGGAACGGAAACGGGCTGCGGCGGCGCGTTGGTAACGAAGTTCGGCGCTGTAGTGTCTGTGACAAACTGCGGAGGCGGACAACTCGGGCAAGGATTGAGAATACCGTTGATGGTGCCGCGCACTTGCCCCGCGTGCGCGATGCCGTTGTAGCCGCGTGAAAGGTCTGCGACCCGCTCGCTCGGTCTGAAGAAGTAGCTTAGGAGATTGCCTTCGACGGAGAAGACCGTTTGCGGGATGAAAGATGATTCGACATTGCGTGCGTCCGTTGCGTCTTCGCGCGGGTTGCTGTCCTCGTAGCCGCGCACTTCAGCTATGCGCCCTACAAAATTGCTGTGGTCTGATCCGCCAATCAGAAGGCGGCTTCCCCCGCCTTCAAACCCCGGCGTGCGTCTGCTACCCGTGAAAGAGGTTCTGCCTACGGGGACGCCGTTGTAATAGGTGATGATGTTCTGGCCGTCCCACCCGACGGCCATGTGCGCCCACTCGCCTACGGCAGGCCCCTGGTCGCCGCCGAAATAGTAGGTGTGGTTGAGGTCTGGAATTTCATCGTAGATGTCGCCGAGCAGTTGATAGCGACCGGGTTCGCTTGCGCCGTAGTTGGCAACGCCGAAGAGCAGCGCGTGCGCTCCGCCGTAGCCGTCCGACAGCATGTAGGTCGAGCTGGCATTATTTCCCGGCCTGGCCCAGAACTCCCAGTAGAAGTGGCCCAGGTTCACGTTCGGATTCCAGTAGTAGCCGTAATCTACACTCTTCGGCGAGCCATCGAATTCAAGCACGGTGAAAGGATTCGGAACGGGAAGGAGCGTCGCGCTGAAATTCGCGGTCTGATCGCTCGTCAAGCTGTTGAAGGCTTGCGAGGCGGGCGCGAAAGTGTAGTAGTCCTGCTCAATCGAAGGCGTCACAGTGTAGAAGCCTCCCGCCGTTGCCGAGAGCGAATAGTTGCCGTCGCCGTCGGTGACGGTCTTTGCGTTTTCAGAGCCGCTCAACGTGATGGTCACGCCTATAAGCCCGCGCCCGCCTGCGTCCGTCACTCGACCTGTTATCGTGTTCTGCAAAGCTCCGTTGAAGTTGACGGTCTGCGCGCTGCTTAGCCTGATGAGACTCTGGCTTTGCGGGCTGAAGATGTAGCGCGTCTTCGATGCTGTGACTGTGTAATCGCCCGCCGCGAGCGCCTTGAAAGAATAGTTTCCGTCATCGTCCGTTTGAACTGTTTTCGTCTCGGAGCCACTCAAGCTGACGGTCGCGCCGCCTATGCCGTTTGCTCCGTCCGTCACACGACCCGCTATGTCGTATTCGCGTAGAGCGGCTGTGAAATTATGCTCCTCGGAGTTGATTAGATTGTTGATGCTCTGTGAGTTGAAATTATAGAAGATTGTAGACACGGGCGTAATCGTGTAGCTCAGTCCGGCAGCAACTTGCGGGAAAGAATAGTTACCGTTGCTATCGGTCATCGTCGAAAACGTTTGTCCGCCGCTTAGATTGACTATGATTCCGGCTATCTCGTCGTGAGCTTCGTCTGTAACCCGACCGCTGACGGCGAAAGTGTATCGCTTGGCGTCAAAGTTTGCGCCCGTCTGGTGATTGCTCAGATTGTTGAAGACTAAACTCTGCGGGGTAACGTCATAGTAGGTTTTCGATGGAGTCACGGTGTAGTCGCCTGCTTCCGTGACAGTGAACGAATAAAAACCGTTGTCGTCCGTGACGGCTTGCTTGTTTTGCGCCCCCGTTAATGTCACCAGCACACCGCCCAGCCCGGCCCCGTACTCTATAACTCGTCCTTTGATGGTGTATGGCGGGGCGGGCGTAGGTGTCGCGCCGCTATCATCGGGTGGGCCGCCGCCCGTGTGGCCTATGCCAATTCGCACGCGATTGCTCGCCGTGCCGTTGTAGCTGAGGCGCACAAGCACGTCGCCAACGTCCCCCATGTCTTCATTCAACTTGAGAATCACTGTGCTCAGCCATTCCTGCGACGGAATGTGCCCGACATATTCAACCTTCAAATCGTAATGTTTGTGCGCTGCGTCTTCAGCGTCCGCCGTCAGAGCAGACAAATCCTCGCCCGGCTGCAACCCAAGGTTCAGCGCGAAGAGCATTACGCGCGTGCGCTGGTCTTCGCCCAACGCGCAGGGCGAAGTCGTAGAGAAAGGCTCCTGAGTGAATGTTACGGATTCCAGCGCTATGGCGCGTGTGGAGTCCGGCTCGCTGACGAGCACGGGAGGGTTGGTCTTCGCGCTCGCATAAACGCAAGCACCGCAGGCCATGATGATGCAGAGAATTATGCGGCTTAAGAGACGCGAATTTAAACAGACGGTAAGAGGCGCACGAAGAGAATAGCGCTGGCCTATTAAACGCAGGTCTGTATGATGACAGAAGAGACTTTTGCCTTTATTCAATCGAGTCTGAAGCATTAAGTGGCGCTCGCTTACGCAAACCCAGTTGAGTGCCCGGTTGCAAACTAAGGACTGTAAGAGGTCTGAATTATTCTCACGTTCGCATCATCTGACGCCTTCGAGTCTGATGCCGCAATCCAGCAGGTGTATTCCTTTACTGAAGACGTGAAGTTATCATACAACTGCGCGAGACGGAAAACCCGTTCGCTCTTGCTATTGGCCCAAAGTCTGTTCAAGCTTGAGTTGAACGTGGAAAATATTTCACCATCGCAGGCACCGAAGAGCGCAGAGGATTTCAAATCTAGAATCAGAAATCTCAGATTTGAGATTTCAAATCTCAAATTGCCCTTACCATCTGCGGCGCATCCTACGTGCTCTCCCCGGCTTGCAGGGGTGAGTTATTCCCTCCCTTTCATTCAACAATAAATAGCCCTGCCTTGCTATTGCCCGATTTTACTCCATAAAAATCGTGTGTTAACTTATCTTTCCGCAAGGTTGGAAGTAGCATTCTCCAATGCACATTCTGGGAATATCCGCTTACTACCACGACTCTGCCGCGTCTCTTGTGCGCGACGGCGAGATTGTCGCTGCGGCTCAGGAAGAGCGCTTCACGCGCAAGAAGCATGACCATCGTTTTCCGCGCCATGCGGTCTCGTACTGTTTGAAAGAGGGCGGAATCTCCGGCCAGGAAGTTGACCTGATAGCTTTCTACGACAAGCCGCTATTGAAATTCGAGCGCCTACTGGAAACCTACATTGATTATGCGCCGCGCGGGCTTCGCTCGTTTTTGATGGCGATGCCGCTCTGGCTGCGCGAAAAACTCTGGATACGCGAGCAGATTGAGGAAAGGTGCGAGTACAAAGGAAAAGTTTTATTCACGGAGCACCACGAATCGCACGCGGCCAGCGCATTCTACCCTTCGCCTTTTGAATCTGCGGCTGTGCTGACGATGGACGGCGTTGGCGAGTGGGCTACGAGCAGCTACGGCTACGGGAAGGGAAATGAGCTGCACCTGCTGGGCGAGCTTCATTTTCCTCACAGCCTCGGCTTGCTCTATTCAGCTTTCACTTACTACACGGGCTTCAAAGTAAATTCGGGTGAGTACAAAGTCATGGGACTCGCGCCTTACGGCGAGCCGCTATATGTTCAGAAAATTCTTGACGAGCTGGTTGACCTGCGCGAAGACGGAAGTCTGCGGCTCAACATGAAGTATTTCAACTACTGCCAGGGACTCACCATGACGAACGCCGCATTCAACCAGTTGTTCGGCGGGCCGCCGCGAAAACCTGAAGGCGAGTTGACCCGGCGCGATATGGATTTGGCGCGCTCGGTTCAGGAAGTGGTCGAAGAGGCTATGCTGCGCATGGCTCGTCACGTGCATCGTGAGACTGATGAGAAGAATCTCTGTCTGGCGGGCGGCGTCGCATTGAACTGCGTGGGCAACGGTCGAATCCTGCGCGAGGGGCCATTCGAGAACGTGTGGATTCAGCCTGCTGCGGGCGACGCCGGGGGAAGCCTGGGCGCGGCTCTCTCTGTCTGGTATCAGTATCTCGACAACCCGCGCACGATTTCGAGTGGACACGCGGACGCCATGAAGGGCGCATATCTTGGCCCATCGTTTTCAAATGAAGAGATACAGGCTTTTCTTGAAACGACGGGAGCAAAGTACGCCCGCGTAGAGCATCAGGAGTTGGCCGGGCATGCCGCGCGTCTTCTGGCGGAAGAGAAAGTGGTCGGGTGGTTTCAGGGGCGCATGGAGTTCGGCCCGCGCGCTCTGGGAGCTAGAAGCATTCTGGGCGACCCGCGCTCGCCCCGCATGCAGTCGCAGATGAATCTCAAAATAAAGTACAGGGAATCGTTTCGCCCGTTCGCGCCGTCGGTTTTGCGC
>DATHJK010000207.1:0-7401 GCA_035316225.1 Pyrinomonadaceae bacterium | reverse complement strand
CGTCTCGCCCCGCTGCACTAGGCGGGCGAACGTAGGCAGAAGCGTTATAGGCATGTTGTCAACGCAGAAGTATCCGAGGTCTTCAAAAGCATTCATGGCCGAAGACATGCCAGACCCGCTCAGCCCCGTGACGATAACGATGTCAGGCGCGCTCGTGTCTCTCTCTTTTCTAATTTTATTAACCATTGTCCAAGCAGTCAGAAGATAGTAGACAGTATGAAGAGGTTGAGAAGTTTTCCGAACTGAATTGGATTACTCAATACTGAATGCCTGCTAAACCTACTGACTACTCTCTCTCATCATTTCTGTGTGCCGGGCCACAAACTCTTGAGCAGCGTTGTGGCCGCGAGTGCGTAAGAGGTGAACTCGCACGGCTGTCTCTACAAGCGTGCAGAGATTTCGCCCTCTGCTGACGGGTATGAGAAATTGCGGCACATCTATTTCAAGAACCCTGGATGTACGTGTGTCAATTCCCAGTCTATCGACCTCGCTCGCATCTTCCCAGCGCTCGAACCTTATCGAAAGATCAATCGTCTTCGCAGAACTGATTGCGGATACGCCGAAAAGGTCGCGTATGTTCAAGATACCAAGACCGCGAATCTCCAGATGCTCGCGCAGCATCTCAGGCGAACGGCCAATCAATCGCCCCATACCGGCTGACCACACTTCTATCACGTCGTCGGAAACCAGCCTGTGCCCGCGAGCGATTAGATCGAGCGCGCACTCAGATTTTCCTATGCCCGATTCGCCCTCCATAAGAACGCCCAGCCCGTAGATGTCCAGAAGCACGCCGTGAAGTGTGATTCGCGGCGCGAGCGCTTCCTGCAAAAAATCTGTTACGACTTGAATTGCTTCTGAGCTGAGAAGCGGAGTTTGAAGAAGCGGTAGATTGGCATTATCGGCGGCAGAAACCAGTTCCGGCGGCGACTCAAGATTTTTCGTCACAAGTACGCAAGCTATTTTTTCTAAAGAGAGATTCCGAATCGCCTCGCGCCGCTGCTCCATCTCCAACTGTCCGAGAAACCAGACCTCGCTTTGACCTACAATCTGAAGGCGACCGGGATGAATATAGTGTGTGAATCCGGCGAGCGCCAATCCGAGCTTCTGTATGCGCGGCAAAGTTATTGCGCGCGAATCTATTCCATCGTGACCCGCTAGAACCTTAAGCTCTAAGCGTGTGGGCGCTCGCTCAAGAAATTCGCCGACGGTGATGGAAGGCTGGTTTTGATTCAACAGATTCAAGCTTAAGGTTTCAAGTTACAGGTTTAAGGTTTAAAGCTTTTCTAACTTGAAACCTTAAACCTTAAACCGAAACATCTTTTAAGGCTCTATAAGACCGTAGTTGCCATCTCTACGCTTATAAAGAACGCCCACGCGGTTTGTGTCAGCGTCGCGGAAGACAAGGAACTGATCTGCCTCGCTCGAAAGCCGCAGCGCAGCCTCTTCGGCTGTCATGGGTTTTACGGAGTAGCGCCGCGCGTTGATTATTCGCGGAGGGCGAGGGCTGGCCTCAAGGCTGCCGTCCGGTTCCGGCGCGACCAAAGCCGCAGGCATAGCGCCCTGCTTGCGATCAATAATCTTCTTCTTGAGCTTGAGCGCCTGCTTCTCAATCTTGGCGATTGCGCGCGTGAGCGCTACGTACATGTCCGCGTTAGTGTCTTTGGCGGTCAGTGTGTGTTCGCGCCAATTCAGAATCACTTCGCCTATCTGACGATTCTTTTCGACTTCGATGATGACGTGCGCGCGCGCCGTTGTGTCTGTAAAAATGTGCTCCAGCTTTTTGAAGTGATCTTCTACGTGGCGGCGCAGTGTTGGGGTGACTTCGACGTGACGACCCGTGTACTCAAACCTCATCAGAACTAAACCCCTCCTAGAAAGAAATCAGCACTGTAAGGCTGGCCTCAGACGAAGCGCAAGAAGCCCCCTGCCAGCGCTGATTGCGTTGTGATGTAAAGCTAAACTTTGCGCGCTACCGGAATCCGGCTCTAAAAGCGCTGGCTTCGGCCTCTGCGCGGTTGTTCAGACAACCGCGCGGCGTTCGCGCGAGCCTGGAATCTGCATCTGGTCGCGGTATTTTGCGACCGTGCGACGCGACAATTTTATTCCGTCTTTGGCTAAAATCTTTACAACCTGGTCGTCAGTAATAGGGTTGTGCGAATCCTCTTCTTCTATCAACTTCTTAATCTTCAATTTGATTATTCGGGTCGAGACCTCTTCGCCCTCTTCGTTGAGCATTCCTTCCGTGAAGAACCGGCGAAGCTCT
Organism: Pyrinomonadaceae bacterium; assembly: GCA_035316225.1. Classification (GTDB taxonomy): domain Bacteria; phylum Acidobacteriota; class Blastocatellia; order Pyrinomonadales; family Pyrinomonadaceae; genus 3-1-20CM-3-53-8. The sequence goes on along the minus strand of DATHJK010000207.1, from coordinate 5,138 downwards.
ATGACGCCCTGCGGCGTGTGCGCGTATTTACGATTAACGACGCGCGAGACCGTGGAAAGGTGCATGCCAATGTCTTCGGCGATGTCCTTGAGCATCATAGGCTTTATATATTCTACACCTTTGTCAAGAAAATCCTTCTGGCGTTTCACGATGGATTCGACCACCTTGTAGATGGTCTGCCTGCGATGCTCAATGTTGCGTAGCAGGTCAACAGCCGAGCGCATCTTATCGCGTATGAAGTCGCGGGTCTCTTTCGACGTGTTCTGCTGAGAGAGCATCTGCTGGTAGTTCTGGCTGATGCGAAGGCGGGGGCTTCCGTCGTCCCCGAAGTAAATGACGTAGCCGCCAAGCTCGTCCCGCTCGTCAACAAGCTCGTCCAGTTTTTCTATATAGATTTCCGGCGTTATCAGGATAGGCTCATCCGATGAGTAACGGCGACCGGGGTAGGGGTCTAGCGTCCTGATGAACTGCACTTCGTTGACAAGGGTTTCAACGTCAACGCCCAAATGCTTTGCAAGATTCGGAAGCTTGTGCTGCTGCAACTCCATCAAGTGCTCGCCGATGAGCATAGAAGCCAGACGCTCGCTCTCGCCGCGCGTCTCAAGCTGCACGAGAAGACATTCGCGCGCATCCCTTGCGCCGCAACCGATGGGGTCGAGCCGCATCAATGCCTGTCTGGCCTCTTCGACCAACTCTTCCGACCAGCCGCCCATCTCTGCGACCTCTTGATTGGTCGCATTGAGCCTGCCGTCGGCATCCAGATTTCCGATGACGCACTCGGCGGCGTCGCACACCGCTCCCTTGACAGGACTCATGTGCAACTGCCATTCAAGATGTTCTGAAAGTGACGGAGGGCGCGTCAAAAACTGCTCGAACGTAGGCGCGTCCTCTTTATACTCGAACTCCTGCGTCTTATAGCCGGGGTCAAGGTAGTCCTGAAATTCTCGCCCGAAATCAATCTCCTCGAAAGAATCGCGCGACGCTTCTTCCGTTCCTCCGTCTTCCTCAAACTCGGCTGTGCCGGTTTCGCCCGCCGGACTCTGCCCGGCTTCAGGCTCAACAGAATACGCAGCCGCCGCTTCCAAATCTCCCGAACCGTTCGAGGCTGCGGCGTCATAATCTCTCGATTCGCCTTCGGCAGACGGCGCATCGAAATTGTTCGATGAATCGTTGGCAAGATGGTCAATGATTTTTTCGGCCAACTCCTGCGCCTCTTCCTGAGTTGCGACCTCTTCGAGCACAGGATTTTCCAGCATCTGCTGCTGTATCAGATCGGTCAATTCGAGCGCAGTCATTTGCAGCATCTCTATGCGCTGGCGCAACTGAGGCGTCAGCACAAGACGCTGCGAAAGACTGGTAGTTAACTTAACAGACATTCCTTATCCGAAACTCTGCTCAAAAAATTCAATGGGGTTTTAAGATTAACGCTTAACCTTGAGAAGCGCTATGGAGGATTATAACCGATTCCAGGGGGAATTGCGCGACCGTTGTGAGCTACATCTGAAAATTTTCGCCTAGATAGAGGCGGCGCACCTCTACATCGTTTGTTAAGTGCTCCGGCGCGCCGGAGCGGAAGATTCGCCCTTCGGCCATTATGTACGCACGGTCTGTTACGCCCAGAGTCTCGCGCACGTTGTGGTCTGTGATGAGTATGCCTATGCCGCGATCTCTGAGGTAAAGAATCAGGTTCTGAATCTCTTCAACAGCCTTCGGATCAATTCCTGCGAAAGGCTCGTCAAGAAGAAAGAACTGAGGCTCAGTAGCCAGAGCACGAGCGATCTCAGTTCGACGGCGCTCGCCTCCTGAGAGCGCATCGCCGCGAGTGTTGCGCACGTGCTGAATGCCGAACTCCTCCAACAACTCTTCCAATCGCTTGTAGCGCTCGCGCCTGCGCAAGCCCAGTGTCTCAAGCACGGCCAGTATATTTTGCGCCGCCGTCATACGCCTGAAGATGGAAGGCTCTTGAGGAAGATAGCCCAGGCCGAGGCGCGCGCGCAGATACATGGGAAGCTTCGTTATATCCCTGTCTCCAAGTCGAATCGTTCCACGCTCTGCCGTCTCAAGGCCCACCATCATGTAGAAGGTAGTGGTCTTGCCAGCACCGTTCGCGCCGAGCAGCCCTACGACCTCGCCCGGCTCAACAAACAGGCTCACGTCGTCAACCACGCGCCGCTTGCTATAAGTTTTCTGCAAATTCGCTGCGGCCAGTGCTGAAGCAGACGGGATGTTTCCAGCCCTGCGCGCAACCCTCTCAACATCGCGCCTCACAACCAGAGGCTCTTCCGCCCCTTCAACCTCGATAATCGTTTCTTCCTCTGTTCGACTCATATATAAAAGCAGTGCAGAATGCAGAGTGTAGAATGATGAGTTAAAGACAATCTCTTCTTATTCATCACTCATCATTCTGCATTCATCACTGGCAATTTCTCACGGTCTTCTTACCTTGTGCGTTGAGTGAACCCGGCCTGCCGACTGTGGGCCGCGAGTGTCGTCGGCGACAACTCTATTCTCGCTCAGATAGACGGTCAAGCGTCCGCTCTCGGCTGTACCCTGTTCGGCGTCCTCTACTCGCGCCGGGTTTCCTTTCAGAATCACTGTGTCGTCCGCCGCCGTGTATTGCGCCCAGTCGGCAGTGCCGCGTTTTCCCGGCTGTGTGAGAACTACGTTCTGCTGAGCTATGGTTCTATCCACCTCGTTCACGTCCGGTTTCAGGTAAACGTCTGCGGTTGCGCTCGTGATGCGGTCAGTTCCCTGTTTGATGTCAACGCTGCCATCGTAATGAAGCAGGCGATCCGTGTCTGAATAAAACATTGAGTTTGACGTGACGAAGACTGGCACCACACTCGTCGAGCCGTTCGACTCGCGGCGCTTCGCCTGGTAGAGCGCGCTCTGCACGTGGCCTTCACCCTCCAGGCGCTTCGTGTCGCGGTAGAGCGTGATGCGGTCGGCGCGGACAAAGTTATCATCCTGCCACATGCGTGCGCCGCCCGTGTAGATGCCTACGCCCGTGTCGTGGTGAAACTCTGCGCGGTCGGCTGTAACGTACACGGGACTATTAACTTTCTGGAAAGGCGCTGCGCCGCCCGTCTGCTCGCGGCTGTAGTATGTGGTCTGCGATCTGCCGCGACTGTAAGTGACCTTGTTGGTTGTGTCGGAATCAATCTCTGTGGCCGTCATGCGCGCGCGCGAGTCCCAGACAGTCGGATCGCCGCCGCGCAGGTGAACGACACCATCGGAAGCCTTGTAGGTCGCGCTCTGCGAGCGCCCGTTGCGATCCTGCTCGTTGAATTTAACGTCGCCCGTTGCCTCAAAGCTCTCAACGTCCTGAGTCTCGCGCACGAAGTTCGAGACCATCTTCTGCGAAGTTATAGTTCGGGTCGAGCGCCGCTCCGTTGGCTGAACAGGATCGATTACAGCCTTAACGTTATCGGTCGCCGTGAATTTTTTTGCAAGATTCCCCGCTTCAAAGAAATCGCAGTCGAAGTGCGGTGCGGTAAGAGTTTTTCGCTCAGAGGTCGCGGTCTTCTGCACAGGGTCAATAAAAAGCTCTGCGTTGCCATCCGCATCTGCGTGCTCCAGATCGCGCCCGGTCTGCCGCCACTGCAATTTCACACTGTCGGCTGTCAGGCGCTTATTCGCAGCGCGCGGATCGTTCGCGTGCGATTGCGGCGCGCTCATGGTGACGACCGAGCGACCGCTTGTGTGCATTTCATGAAGGATGCTTCGGCTTGCCTGAATCTGAAAATTAACGTCAACGGTGTTCGCGCCCGTTAACTGAACCTGCGAATCCGCATTCAAACTCTGAGCGCGCACTTCGCCCGTAGCGACAGCATGCTCCAACTGCTGCGCGTCGTTGAAGAAGAACTCAATATTCGTTGAATGGACTTCAGCCGCGCGCGCCTGGTCGGTAGTGCGCAGGTAGGCATTACCGCGCGCGTCAATCTTTTTCACCTTCCTCTGCTCACTGAGCGTGGCCGTTAGCGCGTCCGCGCTCATCACATCGCTTTCCTGTTCGGCTGTAGCGCCGCCCGTAAAAGCGATTGTAAGCGTGTTCTGCTCTACGACCGCATGCGCCGAATGAATCACAACAGGTTGCGAAACCGGCTTTACACTTGCGCCGCTCGCATTTCTCGTCGCATTTCCCGTCGCAATTCCGGTAGCATTTCCCGGTTTCGGCGTCACAGTAATCATCACGTTGTTGCGCAGTTCAAGGTGCTTACTCTTCGCGTCTATGAGCGCTCCCGTTGCGCTGCCCGAAAGGTTATCGTGCTCGAATGTGACGGGCGCGTCCGTCTCTGCCACTTCACCGTTCTGGTTGTAAACGATGCTTTCAGTCTTAACATGAAGATCGTCGCGCGTCACGACATCCACGTTACCCGTAAACGTAATGATGTTGCTTTGCGGGTCATAGATTGATCGCTGCGCGTTAATCTGATCCGGCTTGTTCCCTTCGGGCGGGTAAACTTCCAGATGCACATTCTCAAGCTCGTGATGCTGGTCTGTGAACGTTATGTCAACGTCCGCCCTGAGCAGAAGCCGCAAGCGATCTCCGTCCATCATGCGCCGCTCGTATCCGTACACGCGCCCCGTCTCTGTACGCGATAATTCCGGCTGAGCGCCCCTCATCACAAAGCGCTCGATGTTGCGGCGCTTGTAATAGACTACGCCTATGTAGATTATCCCGGCCCCAAGCAGCATGAGCGCCAACACACGCAGCACCATAGGCAGACGCGCACGCCACCCAATATATATAGCCCTTCTTCGTCTAACTTCCTGCATATGTTAATAGTGAAAAGTGATGAGTGATGAGTGATAAGAAAGAACCTGTCTTCTCTTATCACTCATCACTTATCACCGCCTTCAAGTCCTGCACGCAAAGCTGCAAACGTGTTTCGCCGCGCCAGGTGTTCTGCTCGACCGTATAAGCCATTTCGATGCGGTCGCCTGCACGAAGCGTTTGCCCGTCCAATTCTTCGACCCCGCCCCACCAGACTGTCTCAAGCGTGCGCCCCGCAGCGCCCGAGACGAAAAGCTTTAGATGGCGATTCTTCATCACGCGCGGCTCGCCTGCGATGCGAAAGCTCCTTGTAACGAAGACGGGGCGCGCGTTGCCTGCTCCATAAGGCTCAAGCGCGGAA
>DATHJK010000206.1:0-3733 GCA_035316225.1 Pyrinomonadaceae bacterium | reverse complement strand
TCCAGAGGCTTGCGGGCGTAAGTCTCGCCTTCCTCGTCGCGTCGCTGCACGTTCACGGCGTCGCCTTCGACTACTGAGAACATGGCTTCAGTTCTATCAAAGTTGTACGGGCGCTGTACCAGCAGTTTAAGAAGATCGAAGTGCTGGTCTTGTAGCGCGTGCGTGAACTCGTGTGTGAGCAGCGAATCGCCTTTGAACTTGTCTACGAGAATAACCTGATGATCGAGCGGCGAATAGACCGCACCGGCAGAGACCGCCGCGAAACTCGCAGCCAATTGCGCAAGGTCAACGCCTTCGGGGAGCGCGCCTCCAGCCGACGCCAATCTTCCCAACGCGCGCAGGTCGTCGCCCCCTAACACTTGCGCCATCTCACTCGCGCGCTGCCCGTACTCCCAGCCAGACAGTTCCGTCATCCCCACATCGGCTGTCCACTCAAGGCCGCGCAAAGCGGAAGCGCGCTGCATAGCACGCTCTCGCATCGCCTGAAGTTTCGCAGATAGCGGGCGCATGGGCAGAGGCTGAAGAGTACGCGCCACAGGCTGAGGCAGAGCGGCAGCGGGCGCAACTGCCGTCTTCATCGAACGTTTATTCCCACACGATGCGACGAGGAGAGCAATTGTGAAGACCGTGAGTAAAGCACTAATTCTTCCCTTCCCTTGAACACCCATGACAGGGCTTAGACGCAGGAATCACAGGTAGGGATGCCGGAGGGAAGGGATGAGGGATGAGGGATGAGGGCGGAGGGATGAATAAGAAGGAGTAACAGCGTCAACACGCAATTGACTCAACCCATTTCATCCCTCATCCCTCATCCTTCATCCCTTCTATCGTCCCTCATCCCTCTTTAATCTATTTGCCACCACCGGCGCGCGAGCCACTCTGCGGAGAGCATGAGCGGGAGTATGAAGGCGAGCGGCCACCACGTTCTTAAATCCCACGTTCGCTCTATTTGCTCCGGGCTTCGCCGGTTCGCAGAGAGCCGCTCGGCCAGACCGTTTAGCTCGTCAAGCTTTATCAACTCTCCGCCTGCGCCGCGAGCAAGTCGAGAAAGCGAGTCTAGTGCTGCGCCCGGCATGTATAAAGTTTGCGCCGATGCGGCGAAGTTTGCCGCAACGCTCCCGCTATGCCCACCCGCCGCGTAATCAACGTTCAGCGTGTAATGGCCGGGCGCGCCGGGTCGAAAATTAGCGCGCCAGATGTTATCGGCATCCGCGTCCGGCGCGAACGAGACAACTTGAGCCTGCGCGGCAGCGTTAGCGAATTCGTCGGAACCGTTTTCGATGAGAGGCTGAAGGCTTGCATTCACCTTCGTAATCTTCATCGGCGCGAATAGCTGATCGCGCACGCGAAGCTCCGCCGTAACTTCCCTTCCCGCTTCCGCCGCGCCGCTCAAGCTCAACTCGACAGAAGGGCGCGCGCCCGCAGATGACCACAGAGTCAACCCTTGCCAGAGCGCGCCGAATGCGCCGCCCGTCTCGTCCTGCTCGCCGCTTGCGCTCGTGCGCAGCCGCCACGAATCCGCCGGAGCAAAGACTACGACGCGGCCAGCGCCATCGCGCATCGCCGCTATAAGCGGTGAGCCGGATTCGCTGGTTCCAACGGCATTCGCCTGCCCGCTTACGGCCAGCACCATCGCGCCGGCTTTCAAGCGACTTAGACGAAAACCGATTCCTGTCAGTGGCTCTGTCTTCGTGTCGTTAGCATCCTGCCTGGCCTCCAGAAACCCACGCAGCGCGCCGCCTGCTCCGGCTTCCGTCGCTGTGAGCGGCGTGCCCCCTCTTCTCTCGCTTCCAACCTCTTGAGGAACTCCGCGCGCCAGTTCCTGCGAGTCCGAGATGAAAGCTCGCTGGTCAACTTCAGCCGGAAGCAGCCCGTGCAGTCTTCCGTTCGGCGCTGCGATTGAGCCTGCGAAGCTGTTGCCGCCCGTTATGATTAGACCGCCGCCGCGCCGCTCGACCCAATCGCGCACGCGCGCGGCCTCTGCCGCCGAGAGAAGCGTGTTCGGAGTCGCGCCGACGATGATCGCGTCATAAGAGTTAAGCTGTGTGGCGCTAGAGAGCGCCGCGTGCAGCTTCGCTTCAGGAGAATTGGAATTAGCATTGCTCGCGCTTGCGCTTGCGCTCGCTCCCTGTTGTCCCTGCGTCTCTTCAGTCGCCTGCTGCTCAGGCGCGTTCTCTGTGATACCTGTGGTCGCGGCCTTGCTCACCTGCGCGAAGTAATCAACCTGAAAAAGCGCGGTCTGTTCCAGCGTGCGCCGCACAAACTTTCCTTCCCACGTAGGCTCGCCCTCGAAGAAGAGCACGCGCAACCTGCGCTCTTCCGCGTAGATGCTGAACGTGCGCGCGAGGAACTGAGAGTTATCGTCGCTCGCAGCCTCTACGCGAGCAGTGTAGTCAGCCCACCCTGCGACTTTCGGCACGATCTCTAGCGCAACCGTCTGTCGCTCGTCATCACTCGTCCAGGTGACGCGCGCAGAAGCCTGCACTTTCGCGCTATCGGAAACTGTGATTAAAGATTCGCGCCCCTGAAGTCCGCGCGCGTGCGCCGTGCAGCGGACTTTGAAAGGAACGCCGCGTATGAACTGCCCTTCAACTGCCACGCTCTCAACTTCTGCAACCGGCGAAGCCTGTTCCGAAAGGGCATTCAACACATAAACCGGCGAGCCTCCTGCGAGCGAGCGCGCCCGTTCGATAACAGCTTGCGCATCGCCCGCGCTCATCGCTCCGTCCGTCACAACAATCGAAGCCGAGTATGCGCCGTGCGCGCTTCCAGCTTCATCTTCATCCTGCTCCATGCCTTCAATATTTTTATTTGCGAGCGTGGTCATTGTCCTCTCGACGGCGCTCGCCCGAAAATTCTCATCCACACGCCCGCTCGCATAACGCACCAGCACGCGCTCTGCCACAGACCTCTCGTATCTCATCTGCAACCCGGCGAGCGCGCACGCTAGAAGCAGAAGCGAAACGGCGCGCAAAGATACCAGCAACACACGGCGCGAAGAGGGCGTGCGCTGCATGCTCTGCCAGTAGCGCACGAGCGTGAACAAAATCAACGCCAGAGCCGCGACGAAAAGAGCGCGCCCAAGCGCACCGTCGAAGCCGAATTTCAGAGTTGAAGCAAATTGAAAGCGCATTTATCCAAAAACTTCTTCAAGGCGTGGGGCTGCCAGCGAGTCTCCTGAAATATTCGGCAGCGCGCGTGTCGTCCACAGGCGAGAGCGTGTTAACGTCGCCGCCGCTTCCCGCGCGCGTTGTGCTTTCGGCTATTGCGAATAGATTCGACGCCGCCTGAGCCAGCAGCGCCAGCGGCTTGGAGATTCGCGCGGCATACTCGTCGCCTGTTCCGCCCGTCTCTACTCTGGCAAGTTCTGTCTCCACGACACGCAACTGTCCCACCGCTTCGGCAATCGTAGCCGCATGATCGCCGCCCACTGAAGAGAGACGATCCGCAGCCGTGCGCGCACGTTCTCTTGCGCGTGCTGTTGCGCCTGCGCGAGCACTCGCGGGCACGCCCAGCGTTGACTGCAAATCGCCAAGAGCCGCATAAGCATCCGAGAGCGCCGCGCGCACGGGCGCGGATTCTCTTGAAGGCACTTGCCTGCTCAAGCGCTCCAATCTAGTCTTTATCTCTGCAAGCTCGCCCTGATAGCGTCGCTTCAGATCGAGCGGCTTGGACTGCGCGACAATCGGCGGAATGTAACGAACGGAAAGCTGCGCGCTCTTCAACCTGTTGA
>DATHJK010000205.1:0-2554 GCA_035316225.1 Pyrinomonadaceae bacterium | reverse complement strand
GCTTCGTTCTTTCGCGCAAGGTCTATATGTTCCTGGTCGAAGCCATGTCGAAATCGGGCGCGAGGCGGCTCACCATCACCTTCCCGTTCGTAGACGTTTGCATAATTCCTTCGTCCTCTATTTCTGTCTATAAAGTGATGTCTCAGAAGTGAGATTAAGCAGTAATCCTTCTTCAGGTCTAAACCGAAAGATAGCATGTATCATTCGTACAGTCATTTTCAATTTTCATCATAGCAGCGTCGCGCGGGCAAGAACCGTATCAGGGATAAATTCCAAAAATCTTGACACGACCGGAGGCGAGTCAGGCATACCGCCGCGATAAGCGCCCAGCGGATAGGTAAAGTATAGGTGCTGCTTTGCCCGCGTCGCAGCGACATAGAGCAGGCGTCTCTCTTCCTCCAAATCTTCAAACTCTTCCGCCGAGCGAGATGATGGAAACCATCCGTCTGTCATCCATATTACGAACAGCGTGTTCCACTCCAATCCTTTCGCAGAGTGAACCGTAGAGAGCGTGACGTAACCCGTGCCGCGAGCCTCCGCCTGCGACGCATCCGAAGGGTCTAGCGCCACGTCTCCCAGCAATTCCGCCGCGCTCTTGTAGCGCTTTGCGATTGCTTGCAGATGCTCAAGGTCGCGCTGCCGTCGTGGATAATCGTCGTATCTGGATTTGAGAATCGGGCGATACAGGCGCAGGACTGCGGAAAGCTGCTCATGCGGAGATTTATGTTCGACGATTGTGCGCAGCATGTGCGCAAGCCGTATGAGTTGATCCCGGTAACTCGCACGCGCGGGAAACTGCTTCAGCCGGTTGAACAGACTCTCTTTCGCTCTGGTCGTCCTGAATTCTCTTCTTTCAATGCTGAGATGATCCAGTATCTGCTGAACGGTCGCGTCGCCTATGTGGTCTATTAATTTAAGCGCGCGAAACCACGAGAGCGTGTCCGCAGGGTTTAGCGCTACGCGCAGGAACGAAAGCGCGTCTTTGATGTGAGCGGATTCCGCAAACTTGATTCCGCCGAACTTTCGGAAAGGAATTCCATGCTTGCCTAATTCTATCTCAAGATCGAACGAATGAGAGCTTGCGCGAAAGAGCACTGCGATTTCGTGCAATGGCACGCCCTCTTCACGCAACTCCGCTATGCGCTGAGCTACGAAGCGCGACTGCTCGTTCTCATCGCGTGCGCTCACCAGCAGAGGCGGCGCGCCTTCCATTATGCGCGAGAACAATCGCTTAGCGTAGCTCTCGCTCGCATCGCTTATAATCTCGTTGGCAAGGTCCAGTATGGGTTGCGTGCTTCGGAAATTCTCTTCCAGCTTAATCATTCGCGCTTCAGGGAAGAGTTCCGGGAACTCAAGCATATTCTTGAAGCTCGCGCCGCGAAACGAGTAGATGGCCTGGCACTCGTCGCCTACTACGGCCACGTTGTCGTGCGTGGCGGTCATCAACCTGACAATCTGCGCCTGCAACCGGTTTGTGTCCTGATACTCGTCCACCATGATGTAGCGATACTGCTCCGAGAGGCGCTGGCATAACTCCTGATTCTGTTCCAATGCGTCACGTAATCGCACGAGCAAATCATCATAAGTGAGCATCTGCCGCTCGCGCTTGTAGCTCTCGAACGCACCGAATAGCTCTTCCAACTCGCGGCAGTTTCGCACAAACTGCGGATAGTATCGCTTGAGAACGTCTTCCAGAGACATCAGCTTGTTTGCGGCCATGCTGAAGATGGCGCAGGCGGTGCGCTTGCGCGGGAAGCGCCGCTCTTTGCCTGTGAAATCCATCTGGCGACGCAGAAGGTCAATCAAGTCTTCAGTGTCGCTCGAATCCAGCACTGTGAATGAGCGCTCGACGCCCGCCATCTCCGAATATTTTCTGAGGACGGAATAGGCCATAGAGTGAAACGTTCCGCCCGAAACTCTCTGGCATCTGGCATCGGCAAGCGTTGCCGCGCGCATGAGCATGCTCGTCGCCGCTCTGCGTGTGAATGTCAGCAGCAGAACGGATTCAGGGCGCACGCCTGTCTCTACAAGACGAGCGACGCGATAAACAAGCGTGCGCGTCTTGCCTGTGCCCGCTCCGGCCACAATCAGCAGCGGCCCGTCAATCGTCGTCACAGCTTTGTACTGGGATTCGTTCAACTCATTCTCGTAATCAATGTGGGAAGCGCGCATGCGCGATGCGGGAATCTGTTTTAAGACAAGCTTGGTTCTGCCCGGTATCAGTATCGTCCGGCCCAGTTCCAGATCGCGCTTGAGCGTTTCAAGCTCATTGAGCAGTTCCCTTACGGTTTGATAACGAGCTTTCGGGGCTTTCGCCAGGGCTTTCTCCAGAATCCTTTGAAGTTCTAGCGGCAGGTCAGACTTAATCGAGTGCGGAGGCTTCGGCTCTTCATGCAGGATGGCATGCATCGTATCAATCTTATTTTCATTGACGAACGGGCAGCGCCCTGTGAGCATCTCGTAAATCACTATGCCGAAAGAGAAGATGTCGCTGCGAAGATCAACACGTTGGCCCAACAACTGTTCGGGCGACATGTAGTTGATCGTCCCCATT
>DATHJK010000204.1:0-10320 GCA_035316225.1 Pyrinomonadaceae bacterium | reverse complement strand
ACTCTTGAAGCAGGCTAAGCAACTCTTCAAGCTGTGGCACAAGGCGCGCGACGGCGACCTGAGCCGTCCGCGGCTTGAGGCTTTGATGAGGCCGGTGCGGCAGGAGGTAAAGAAGCTACTACAAGCCGGGGCACAGACCGGGCACAAGAAGACGCGGCGCACTTGTGCCAACATCCTGAAGGTGGAGCGCTCATTGTGGACGTTCGCGCGAGTCGAAGGCGTCGAGCCGACGAACAATGCGGCGGAGCGGGCGCTGCGGCGTGCGGTGTTGTGGCGGCGCAAGAGCTTCGGGACGCAGAGTGAGAGTGGCAGCCGATTCGTGGAGCGGATATTGACGGCTGTTGAGACTCTGCGGCAGCAGGGGCGTGACATTCTTGAGTATCTGGCTGAAATGACTCGCGGCGCAATCAATGGAGAGGTGCGCGTGGGGCTGATCCCACTTTTACGCACAACCACCTGAGAGGTTACCGGTTATAGTTGATGAGTCGGAGTTCACCCCACATTCACATTATGTCAGTTCTTTGGGTGGCGCCATGGAGTACGCGTCTTTTTGGCAGCATCCTGTAAGATCTCCTCAGATTTTTTCATAAGATTGTGCAGAACGGCGCTACTCAGGCCGATTTCATCGCTTAGTTTTAATCGGATATAGTCAAATTCGATTTGTTCGTGAATAAGTGCGGGTAGCATCATGAGGACGAGAAGCGTCAGTCTCCGCATCTCGGTGTCGCTTACGTCACCTTTGAATATTTTCTGGCATTGTTTCCATAGAGATGCGTCTATATCTTCTAGTATGGCATCTACTAGCTCAAGAATCATCCGGTAAAAATCATACCGGGTCGGATGTCCCTCTATAGAACCTCCAAGAGGCTTGCCATTTGAGTGGGACTGATTCATCTTCTCAAACTGGCGCAGATATCTGATAGGAGCGTTTCTACCTGTGTTCTGCGAGTCATTGCTAGGGATATAAAGAGGCTCGGGGGCATCTCTGACATCCCGATCACCTTCGCTAACAGTATCTTCATCCCACAGCCTATCCTTCCCCTTCTTCCCGAGGCGGTTCGCCCAGCCCGCGATCTTTAGACGGCTACGATATACTTTACTAGCGGCACTATCCTCTTGCTCAAGATCAAGCTCTTTACGGTAACCAATACCGGCAATTGTGTCGAGCAAAATGCGTAGAACAGTACAGCCGAACCTGAGCGAGTCCGTCGGCCATTTCGCTTCATCATCGCGAACTTCTACATCAATAGTGCTCTGCGCAAAACATAGAACTGCAAAGAGATGCCGGTTAGGCGCTCGTTTCTTTCCATCAGGGCTGTTAAAGATGTGATTAAGTAATGCGTTACGATCCTTCTCCAAGTTAATGAAGTATTTATATGTCGGTGCCTTAGGCGAACCCTCATCACTGCTATCCGCTTTTTGCTTCACTTCCTCTTGCTTCGTTTTTTCATCCCACCTCTTTTTATCAATAATCGGACGTCCCAGCATCACGTCAATTAGTTGTCGAACGCGGTGACAACGCTCATTCCATTTGCGCATCTCGCCCCATGTATCCGTTCGTTGCTCCTTCTCTTCAGGATGTTTGCTTTGGTGGGGCCGTAGTAAGGAGAGTGCCGCACTGGCCACATACGTCAACGCCGTGACTTCTCGAATGTCGCTCCAATTGCCGTAGAGTTCTGGATCGCAGTCGCTCCCTTGCGGGTCTTTCGCAGCCTGCATGCTAATAGAGTCGCTCCCTTGCAGGTCCTTTGCCGTCTGCATCTCGATGCACACATTGCCATCGAGGCGAAATCCTGCGGCTTTGCCACTTATCCCGCGACTGTCGAGGGTGAACTCCTTGCCCCAATTAGCTGTCAACGTCACAAGCAGGGCCTGATCCTTGGACGCTGACAATTGCTTGAAAGATGAAGAAGGATCTTTCCAAGATGCTACTACTACCTTATCCTGTTTGGACGCATCATTGTTGCTGAGGTTCGTCAGAGGGCACCCAGCGAGCACTGGCGAGCTTGCTCTGGACTCTTTAGCGATCCCGTAAGAAGTCACTGTCAGCACGCCCGTACCCGGGTCATCAGCTAGCACGCTGGCATAACGAGCTGACCAACGATCTGCTAATTGCGGGCCGTCCAACAAGAGTGCGAGCACAAGGGTCGGGCCAACACCGCGGATCAACTCGGAAACAGGTTCTATTCTCGAGAGGTCTTCGCAAATAAGCGGACTCAGCACGAGCCAAGGGTTGGGAGCGAAAAACGTCAAGCGGCGCTGGTCAATGACGCTACGCTCAAAGAGCAGCCGCGCCGTGGATAGTCGTCCCTGCAATCCATACTGTCTGATCTGGGAAGGATTCAATTGCCAGCGATGATGTTTGTGCTGTGCTAACTGGTACCACTTGCCTGCGAAATAAGTAGCGAGCCGAAGTTCATTGTATGGTCGCGCTTCACGTTCTTCACCATCTGGTACTTTCTTCGCAATCCCTGCCACGACGATAGGCATACGCTGGGGGTCACTAGATCCATATTTTTGAGAGAGACCCCTAAGTAAGCGCTCGTACGTGTTTTCGTTAAACGCCGTCTCGGTAAAAACGAGCATATGAGGGTTGATCCCCCGCTTGCGCACTTTATCAATCAAAGCAACAACGACACTATTTATCTCATCCCAATCGCCGGGGTTATACGTGAAGTACCCGACACTCTCATAATGATGTGTTTCGGTCTCAAACCGGTTCGGATCGAAGTCAAAAGGGTATGGGACGTAGAGCACGTTAAGCGTGTTCTCATCAAAATTAGCCCAAGGGAAACTGCGCCACATCACTTCCACCTCACAATCGTGGAAGGTCAGATTGTGAGATAGATTTCTAAGCGTCAAACCTGACTGGGGCGTGCGCATTTTGGGTAAAACAACGCCATAAAATTTGGAGGCCGTCGAGAGCGAACCACGTAGCGTTAACAAGACATTAGCGAACGCATCGAAAATTGCGGATTCCTGTGTCGAACTGCGGGGCACGCCTATGGAGCTTGAAGCTGCATCCGCGAGGATATGAAGGCCGATGATGGCCTCAAAGAACCGTGCGGCGTTCTTTTCCGACTCACCTACGTCCGGTTTGTTACGTCGATCAGCTTTGACGCTGATAGCCAGCAGATTCTGATCAGCCAGAGGCCCGTTATCGTCCTCCAATTCAATAATGGAACGAATAAAGGTTTCGAAAAGATCTGGAGGATATTTCTGCCTCTTTGCTATTCCCTGCGGATAAGCGTCCTCCAACAGCAGGTGGTTGAAACGAAGCAGGTCTTGGCGGTCCAGGTCTTTGCCTTCCAGTTCTTTTTTCTCTCTGCGTTCTCGCAATTCCCGGGTCTCTGGCCTTAGTGATACTTTGTCGAAAACCACCTGCTTGTACAATGCAGTTCTATCAAGAAGTTTATTAAACTCATCAGCTATGGTCTGTAGCAGTTCCCTAGTCGGTCGCTGCGCAGTCGTGTATTGCTCAAGGCGTTGACGTGTAGCAGGTTCAAATCCGTCGCGTAGGTAAATTGCTAACGGGTCGGTCCCCGCCTTCAATTGGCCACACAAAAAAAAGGCTTTAGTTTTTTCCTCAAAATCACACACTTGAAATTCTGAAGAACCGTAATTTCGATCCTCGGACTCGAACTGGGAAGTAGATAACTCTAGGGGCAGTAAATTGCGACGGCAACAGCGGTCATTAACCCGTTCGCCCAACCTGTACCAAAGTAGATCGTCGGCGTACATCTGAGAATTCTCTTTTACATCTTCAGGAAGAGGGTTGAGGATTAGTTCACTGATTACGCTACGCCAAGCCTCGGCATGAGCTTCCACCCTAGATTGCCAGTCGAGCCGTTGCCACAGGTTTTCACCGAGATGATCGTTCGGACCGACGATCATCCGATAGGCCCCGGTACGAGCAAGGATGGTAGACGTTAAAGCAAAGACGTCTGGCGGCCACCATATTAATTGTCTCATACGCAGTTCAAAAGAAGTCCGGTCATTAACATCTATAAGCTGATCTTTATAATCTCCATACGACAACACAAAGTACCAAGCCAAGAGTGCTCTCAGGCTGCTCGGGCGAGGGGCATGGGTCTGGTTCTTTGTCTTAGTGTTTTCCATAATCTTGTCAAGCATACATATAGTTAAGCAGTGGTCCATTACGAGCGTAACAAATTACTCGTGTTTTACCAGTTAGGTTGAAAAGACCGGTCAGATTCGGGATGCTTGATGAGTAAAGCAAAAAGTGAAAAATAGTCTTGTTTACTTCCGCTAGGTTAGTATATCTAGAAACCGCCGCCCTTACCAACTTTATTCAACTTTTGCCACTAAGAGTTGCTTCATTGGCATTTAAGTTTTGGAACACGGTTGGGTAAGGAGGGTAAAGTGCAGATGAGGAGCTGAACGGTTACACCTCCCACCCTTCCAGCGTCTGATAAGAAATCTGATCTACTCCGCCATTCAAACTCTCTTCGATCACAGATTCTAAGTAATCCTCGACGACACCGCGACTTGCCGCCTGCTCAATAGCACGCGCTTCGACTTCTGGCTTTAGCTCTAATGTCACACTCATAGTTTTCACCCGGTAAACTCTCGACTCTGCAATGAAAGCGATTTTACCATATAGAAACAGCAAAGCCGCTACGCTCCTCGCCCCGGATTAGCATAGCGGCTTCGCAGAGCACAGCCCGCTCCCACCTAGCAGACGTGCTTGCGGGATGACCCCTTAAAACATCCCGCTCGGATGCGAAACCGCCTCGCCCACCCTGTAAATATGCGCGGTGGTCCCGCGCTGCACTGTTCAGCGTTCTGGGCTTGCGAACGTGCCAGCTTGAGACACATGGCTCATCCCTTCCGCGCATCCCATCTTGGTTTATAATCGGCGCGAGGCCGTCACTGTCCACCAAGAACGCGGCGACCTCGCGTAGCCACGTCCGCCTTGTGGGAGTGCGGAACGTGCTACGAAGCGTGCGCGGCTTCCACGTCGCGCACACTCCGATCTAAAGAACTTTTCAAACTCGCTTCCCTTCCCTCAGTGTTTAGTCTTGCGCGCGAGCAGCCGCGCTATGGTTTCAGATATTTTCATCATGTCGTTAAGCTTTTGCAGAAACACATTAGCGCCCGCTTGTCGCGCTTCCCTTCCAACATCATTAGCTGAAAGCATGATGATCGGCGTCTGTTGCCTGTGAGGAAGCTCCCGCGTCTGACGTATCAACTCCACTCCGTTTATATCCGGTAACTGATTATCGAAAATCAAAACATCGTAATGAGATTCGCTTTCAAGCAGCTTCAGCGCCGCAGCCCCTTTGTTGCACGTCTCAACTGTCCAGCCTTCCGTCTCTAACGTCTCTTTCAACGCACCGGCCACCAACTCGTTATCTTCTACGTGCAAGATCGTGACAGGCCGCGTCTGCTTCTCATCTTCATCAATGAACATGAGACTCTGCCTGCGCGGAATAACCAACGACCGCGTAGAGAGCAGATGCCGATGCCACTTGTTCAGCTTATTAACAAGCGTGTTGTAATGATCGTATCCTAAGAGTCTGGCTGCGCGCGTGACGAGGCCACCTGCGTCTTTCAGAGCGCGCTCTATGATTCGCCCCTCATAGCGCCGCAGAGCTTCTTTGAGTGAAAAGCCCTCCCACGTCTGAGGCGAAGGAAGAACGCCGATGAGAAACAGCACGCGACGAGCGCACGACAGCAAACGATCTTTATTAGCGGGATGCTTTGAGGCTGATAGCAGGTCTAAGGCTTGCTCATAGGTCGTACTCAGATCATCAGCAGTAAGACGGTCGCCCAATTCTTCGATGATGGCGAGTGCAGCATGTCCTGCACCTTCCAGATCGCCCGCGTTCTGAGCCACTACAACAGCACTTTGCAACGCTAAATGCGCGTGTTGGTGATTACCTAAGCGAGCTAACGCAATGCCGCGCGTGGTGAGAGCTTCGGCATATAGAGATTGCTCGCCGCCCACTTCGAGAGTATGCACGGCGCAACGTGCGATCTTTTCAGCTTCAGCTATCCGACCCTCTGCGAGCAGAACCCTCGCGCGCGTCTCGTCAACTTGCGCGATGTGGACTTTATCTTTGAGTTTAGTAAAGAGAGCTTGCGCGCGGTCTAGGTACTCATGCGCTTCACGGAATTTGCCAGCCGTGCCGAACAGCATCCCTAAATTATTTTCAACGCAAGCGTGATAGCGAACATTTCCGGCCTGCTCGAAGTGATAACTAGAAGCAGCGTATTCGATGAGGGCGCGGTCTATGTAATCATCCCTACGCTCAGCAGCGCCGAGATTCTTTAGCACCGTGCCATATTCGTTGTGAAATCTTCCCTTCAGAGTGTGATTACTGCTCGCCTCAAACAATGGCGCAGCTTCCATTAGAAGCCGTAGCGCATCATTGAGTCGGTTACTCACCTTTTCAACCGTTGCGAGGCGTGACAGAGTGACGGCTTTAAGATCGCCCGCCTCGTCAGATAGTCGGCCCAATGCTTCTTTCACCCATACGCGCGCATCATCGAAAGCACCCTCGCGCCAACAGCAATGGCCGAGTTCCATTTGTGCCTCTGCTAATTTCTCTGTATTCTCTAACGTCTCAAAGATCGTAATGCTTTCACTAATCAGATTCTTGGCTGTCTCCTGTGCCCCCTCGATTTGGCGAGAACTGCCGATCCAGCCCGTCAGAACACCAGCGCGCAAGAGCACTTCTGCCGCCGTTATTTGGTCTAGATCATCCAAGACAGGGCGATGGCCGACGCCTCGCCATAATTCACCCATCGCTTCGCGCGCCGCTTCGTAGTTCCCTGTTTCTTCTAATTGCTTGGCTAGCTGGCAGCGGAGCCGTGCCCGTTCGCTATGAGAAATGGTCTGGTCAGCTATTTGGTGAAGCAATTGATTAGCTAAATTCACTGTGAGAAATACCTTTAAGTGGCTATGTCAATTTTTTGACATAGGTAGCTAAGTGCGCATCTTCATTTGTCGGGATGATAATATGCGCCGTCGAAACTCGTATTGGGCGGTCTGGTCATGGCTCAATTCCTCACCGTCCATTAGAACCAATAAGAGCTAGAATTCCTTTGCTAAAGAGCAAGAAAACCTTGAGGAGAACAGAATGAGAACCTTACGACGACTCTGCGCGGCATTCGTATTGACTCTCGCGCTCGCTCTGTCTGCCTTCGCAGGCGACATATCAACTACGGTCACATCGCCACAACCACAGCCACAAGGCCAAATAGAAACAGGCAGCACGGCGGGCGACATTACAACTGGCCTTACGGCCACCGACGCGGCGACGGAGATCACGCTGAACCTGCTAGAAAGCATGCTATCGCTTTTCTAAGCGGCACGCTCAGTTGCAATTTCGATTGATAAGCTACCGTGAATCGGCGTCACAGGCGGCTTAGTTGTAGTGTGTCTGGGACTAGCGCCGGAAGGCCGAGAGACAGCAAGAGGCTCGACGAGGAGGCGCTACACGTTACGGCGCGAGAGATTACCCCCTCTGCTCTAAACAAAGCAATAAAATAACAATGGCTGATCTGCACCAATAATGCACATTTATTGAACCTAGGGCATCATGGCAATTTTTTGCTAACGGCCAGAGCCGCGCAAGCCCGACAGTCCGACACCCCGACACCCATTTTTGCTTGTCAGACTGTCGGGCTTATGGTCTAATCCGCCCCATGAACAAGAAAGAAGCAGCCGCGTATTTGAACGTCAGCACGCGAGCCATCGAACGCTACACATCACAGGGCAAGCTCACGCCCACTTACGAGAAAGGACGAACCGGCCTGGCTCCGGTGTACGATCAGGCGCAGCTTGACGAACTCAAAAAGCAGATGAACGAGGCAGGAGACGCTAGCCATTCAGCCGTGCAGCACGACAAGCCCGCCAAGCATGACAAGCACGACAGCGGCAACAAGGATGGTGCGCTAGTGCTCCGATCTGGCAGCCGCGCCGACCTTGCTGCCTTCATCGCGGCGCTAGACAAGGCGCACGGCCTCTCCATCAGCGATATTGCCGCCAAGCCTCTTTTGACGAGAGCAGAGGCCCAACGCTACACCGGATTGAGTAGGGAACTGCTACATGAGGCGGTTACATCAGGCAAGGTGAAAGAGGTAAAGCTAGGCCGAGCATACCGGATTAAAAGAACCGATCTGGACGCATATATTGAGCAGCTATGAGCCTATGCGAGCTTGTCACAAACCGGAAACGAACGCGCAATCAACGTGCAGTTACGGGAGCGAGAGTGTGCAGTTACGGGAGCGGAAAAGTGGCTTAAATGAAGATTCCACTTGCCTTATCAGACGCTAGACTGTATTAGACTCTTTTAGACAACAACAACAGCAGCAGGGTTGTTGCTAATTTTTCTTTTCTGAAAGGCATTGCATGACCGAGCAGCTAGAGCTAGCCCCACAGAACACGATCAGAATTGAAACTGCTCTCTCACGCTTTCCCGTTCATAAACTGGCGAGAAAGCGAGGCGGCATCCTCATTGACATTAAAGAGACCACCAGCGCCGGAGAGATTAAGACTAGGTGGAAGGTTTCATATAACAGCGAATACGGGCAGCCCGGCCCGCTCGCCTACAAAGTTGACAGCCTCATCATAAACCGAAGAATTGACGACGAGCGGCCATCAATCCCGAAGATCATCAAGCTAGGGAGTCTCAGCGAGCTTTGCAGAGAGCTAGGAGCACGAAGAGGCGGCGGAAACGCGAACGACATAAAAAAAGCCCTCATGCAGAATGTCGGCGCGATCATCAACGCAAAACTCAGCTATAAAGCCAGTGATGGAACAGAGCGAACGATTGAGGCCGGATTCTCACGTTACAGCGTCATTTTCACAGGCGAGAGGTTTTCTGATGGACGGAAGGCCAACGCGGTCTATTTGGTTCTGAATGATCTTTACATGAAGGTACTGAACGAGGCGCAGACCCGCCCGCTCGATTACGATTACCTGCGCGATCTTCCACCAGCAGCACAGCGATTTTATGAGCTAATAGGCTTTCAAATTTACGCCGTTCTGAAGCATGAGCGCCCGCGTGCTCGACTTCTGTACTCTGACTTTTGCACACGCGCGCCGCAGACCTGCTATGATGATTGGGAACACGTCCGAAAGCAGATGTATAAAGTTCACGCTCCGCACCTGAAATCTGGCTACTTGGCAAAGGTCGAATTTCAAGAGCAGCGAGGAGAGAGCGGGGAACTAGACTGGCTAATGCTCTATACACCAGGACGCAGGGCGCAGGCCGAGTTTAGGGAAGCCAGCAAGAAGCCTCGAAGGATTCAGCGACCGAGCGCCACGCCCCTACCCTCCCTACAGGCCACGACCGCACCGGAGCCGCCAGCACGACAAGAGCGACAGTCCGACAGTCCGATATCCTCAGAGCGGCCAGAAGCCGCCGCGATCTACAGCACCGACCCGGAGAGCGAGCAGCTTATCAGCAGGCTTATCAAATTCCACATAGCAGAAACGACGGCCAGAGAGCTTGTCAGAGACTATCGAAAATCGGTCGAGCTTCAGCTACGCGCTTTGCCCCATCGAAACATTAACAAGATTAAAGACTTCGCCTCATGGCTGATAGCGGCCATCAAGGAGAACTACCAACTACCCGAACAGATCATCGCGGCGACAGTAAGAGAGGAAGAAGTCAAGCACGCCATCGCCAAGAAAGAGGCAGAACTAGAGCGCCAGCAGCGTAGAGAGGCGCTACAGCCAGCCTATTACGATTATTTGAGGGGAAGGACAGGGGAGATCGAAAAAGAGCAGGCAGAGGCGTACAGAGCCTTTTTAGCGAAAGAGGCAGAGGAACGGTTAGAGATAGAGAATAGCCGGACTTATAAGCCCAAGTTCAAAGCCCATCTACTAGCCAACTTTGATGAGGAAGAGAGCCATCTGGACCGGCGCAGAGACTATTTTCATGAGCCGACCCTTGACGAGTGGATAGAGCAGAACCCTGACGCAAGAACAGCCAAGCCATAGTGCCAGAATTGCCCTCAGAGAACGCACCGGAGAAGAGAAGCGAGCAGAAGCCAGACAAGGCTAGGAATGGAAAGAAGGACGAACAAATGCACGCTTGAACTATCAAAATCTATGCTCTCATAGCGCCATTATCTGATCCGAAACGACACCATATATCCCCGCACTTGCCTCTCTGATTTAGCTCTCAAAAGTTATTTCAGAATTATACCTTGATTGCTAGTTGATGTTTGAACACGCCAGTGCAAAAAGAGAGGCGTGAATCTTAAGATCGAAGCCAGAGAGAGTGCGAGCGTGCAAGTGTTGCGTGCCCATCTTCTCTAATTGAGCATTGACGGTCTCAATAG
>DATHJK010000203.1:0-5160 GCA_035316225.1 Pyrinomonadaceae bacterium | reverse complement strand
CCGCTTCCAATGCGCCGCGTCCGGTCGAGTTCAGCCTGCTGATTAGAGATTTGAGATTTACGGCCATGATATTTCCCCAGCCTTTCTGTGGACGTTTTTTTTAGAGTGCAACTCAACCCTTTGCGTTCTCGCTTTGCGACTTTGCGTGAAACCATATCTCACGCTGGAGACGCCAAGGCGCTAAGAAAAGCGCAAAAGGAGAGTGAAATGCTCTCTCATGGTTTATGCGGTCTATATGTTCAATCGTTTACCTGTAGGACGACCTGATCGTCGTCCGATGCGAACTCCTCGGTTTTGAGCCAGCTAGTCCAGCCAAGCCTAGGCCCTGTGCCTTCGCCGGTTCGCATGACGCATGCGGGCACTTCTTTCGCTTTCAAAATCAGTTGCACGTCGAAATCGAATTCGAGTCCGACCAACAGGCGCGCAAGTTCCGTAGCCGGTTTGAAAGCCGAGCCTGCGGGCACGAAATCCTGAAACTGATTAAACTCCAGCGGGCCAAACTTGATTCTGAATTTCGACTGATCCTCCCAGACGCGCGCCCCTGCAATCGTCGTCATACCTAGCTGGCTGTTGGCGCTGCCCAACTGCGTGACATTATCGCCCAAATTCAACCACTGTCCAGCGAATTGACCCAAACGAGCGGGCGCGCCGAAATAATCGCTCAGGATTGATTCGATGGCGCTTGCCGAATGCGGGCGTTGCGCTACAAGCCCACCGTAAAATATTAGCGCCTGGTCTTCGACCAAGAGGCGATTGCGCAGGCCACGTGTGCCTATGCCTACTGTGTCGAAGAGATAAGCTGTGAACTGATCAGGCAGCCCGCGTTCGTAAGCGATTGGGAAATGGTGCTTCTCCCACGCGCGATAGAAGAGCGAGATCATGCGGTGGTTGAAGATGTCAAGAAAAGTCCAGAGCGCCGTATCTTTGTAGCGCGCGCGCTCCATCAGGAGTTCCGTGTACTGGTGCGGCAGCACGCCAAGAGGGCCGGTCGCTCCCATGAAGGCGACCATCATTTCCGGCGGCGCGTTCTCGTCTTCAGAGCCGTTTTTGATTAGCTGGTAAATTTCGCTCGGCGGGAAGGAGAGCGTCTGGCGCGTGCGAAAGCGCACGGATTCGCGGCGCGCGTCGCCTTCGTGCCCTATGGGCAGACGGCGCGGGTCTATGCGCTCAAGCAGGCGCACCGCCTGAAAAAAGTCGAAGCGGTACGGCTCGTCGAACAGTTCTTGATCTAGAGGAGGATCTGTTCTCCTGCTCTCGGCGGCCATTGTTTCAGTATCCCCTCGCGCTGTTTGGTCACAGCCACAAGCTGATTAAACGAATTCACGGATGCGTAAAGCCCCAGGAATCTTTCGAGCACCGAGGCGAAGAGGAAAAGCCCGCTGCCCACATATAGCTCTTCGTCAAACTCTACGGTCGTCTCAAGCCCGCGCACAAACCCTGCCCCTATGCGCGATCCTGTTTGGCGCACGGCTCGTCGGCTACTGACGCGGCTGATGCCCAGAATTTGTTTGCGCGTCGCAGGTGAGTCCATCAAATCGTAGAGCGAAAGAATCTCCTGCAAAGCCTCGGGCGAACCATCGCGCACGTTCTCTACCAGAGAGAGGTGGTTGAGCGTCAGGTGCGAAATCAACCGCCACTGCGCTCCGCGCCTGAGCGGCGGGCGCAACGTTTCAGTCGGTTTTGTCAAACAACGCACGCGCGATAAAGGCGCTGCCCCTTCTACTTCCAGTTCGCCCTCACTGCCGCCAAACGGAAGACGAGCCGGGAGGTCGCGGTTCGTGCAGGTCGTGCGAACGGTCAGAATGCTGGTGGCAGGAACGTGCGGGTTGAAACCCAGATCGACGAGCGAGATGTAGACTTCCGTGCCGGGGTCTTCAGGTCTCTGCGACAGCTTGCGCGAAGAGTACCAGAATGTTTTGTCGTGCTCACGCTCGTAGGCGTGACGGAACGAATAGAAGGGCTGAAACTCGCGCGACTGTCCGCGCTGCGGATCGTCTTCGACGACGGAATCAATCGAATAAACTTCCGTCTCCATCTGCCTGCGCACGTCCGGTATAACTCTATACTCGTTCTGCTTGCCCGTTAGTTGTATCGGCTCGGCAATCTCATTAAAAAGATTTACGATTGGCGCGCAACCCAGTTGAAAAGTGTCTGCCCCGACCACTCCGCGCGGTGGCGTAACATCTCGCAGGTAAATCTGTATCTCAAAGCGATTGCCGAACCCTGCGCGCACCGCCGCGTCCAGACCCGTAACGTCGAAGAAAAGGAATTTGTCAGGGAAGGCAAAATATTCAGAGAGCAGGCGGTAGCCTGCGAAAGAGCGCGCCGTGTATTGAAGAAGCGCTTCGTCCGTCTCGAAGCCCACTTGTTTCAGGGCCGACGCGGGCAGCACCACCGTCTGCGGCAGATTCAACTGAAGCTTTCGCGTGCGTCTCGAAACGTTCTGCACGCTCGATGGGTGTAGTTCGACTCGCGTCGCGTGATTGAAGATCAATTCATAGAGCGGATGTACGAGTTGCGGCTCGCCGCTCAGGTAAAAGCGCAAACTCTCTATAGGATGCTGAGTGTCCCCGGCCTTTAAAGCCGCTAGCGTCGTGTCGTTCTGGCACGTGAGCGCAATCTTGATAACCGCCTCGCCCCAGCGCCCGCGCGTGTCCGCAGGGTCAAGCGATTCAAGAGAGGCGGACGAGACCTCTATGGGCCAGAGCGTCACGGGATAGCCTGAGCGGAAGCGGCAAGGCGTTCCCTGAATGGGACGAGAGTAAAGACCTGTGCCGCGCTCTATGAGATAACCTGTCGTAAGCGTCCCTTCTTTCGGCGTGAACTTCACAATAGCCATCGAAGGCACAGGCACAAGATAATGCGGATAAAGTACGTTGAGAAAACTTTCTGTGATTTCGGGGAACTCGTCGTCAATCTTCAGATGAACGCGCCCCGCAAGAAAGGCGAAAGCTTCGATCAGGCGTTCTACGTGAGGGTCTTCCGATTTGTCTGCTTCGAGCAGAAGACGTGACGCGACCTTTGGATATTTCTGGGCAAACTCCGCTCCCATCTGGCGCAGGAATATTAACTCTCGCTCATAATAACCAAGCAGATCGTCTCTCATATTGCGGATCTTTCAATTGCGGAATGCGGATTTCGGATTGCGGATTAGAAAAACAGCTATCTTAAATCCGCAATCCGAAATCCGCATTACGCAACCATTTCACTCCCCCTGAACTATATACTGGCCGCTGCCCAACTGAAGCATTGTGTCGAAGGTAACAGGTTCCGGCGCAGGCTCGACTCTGAGGCGCGCGTCAATGCGAAAGCGCAGGATACGCTCGGTGGAGCGCGCAGGTTCGATTGAAACTTCAACGTCTTCGAGACGCGGCTCGAAAATTCTGATCGCGTCCTCTATATCGCTCTGCATGCGTTTCTGGTCGTCTTCGCTCTCTGTGCTGAGGGCAGTAAAATCAGGAAGGCCGTAGGCAGCAAGAGACCTGCTCAATTCCTTCAAGTCCGGCGGTGCGCCGCCTACGGTCTGGCGCGTGTTGAGCAACCATTCCAGATCGCGCCTGACAGACTGCTTCAATTGCCTCAAGTTTTTCGCGCGCGTCGCTATAGACTCGCGGCTAACCTCCGGCTCGTAATCAAGAAGACGGTCGAGCACAGAGACCGTAACGCGAACCTCGTTGTCAATCCTGGACACAATCTATTCCTTCACCTGACATAGGCCCGAAAAAGATATTACACGCGCCACGCGCCGGGATGCCGAATGCATACAAGCTACGAGCGACCAGCTAAACCTCTCAATCGTAAATCGAGACGGCTTGCCCATCAACGATTGACGATAGATTAACTTTCTGACTGGTCGCTAATAGCTGTCAAGACGGGCGCTCTTGGTCGGGATAGCTAGTTTAGAAGATAGCCATAGCGCTACGAAACCCCGCCTCGCATTCCCTCTGGAATCAGCGAGCACACGCGGCGTAAAGCCTCGCAAGGCTATTTCAATTTTTCTGCGGACAATAAGCCGCCCGAGTGGGGGATGCGGGCGGCTTATTAAGAGCCGATAGCCGCTAGGCTTTGACGTTTGCCTTGACATCCCAGCCCATTGACTCCGGGCCGCCCTGCGGCTTGCCGTCCGACCCTTGCATCTGGTACTCAACTCGGAATTTCGCGAAGTTCAGCGTCAGGTTTTCCGATAACAACGCGCTCCCGTGCCCGGCCTCCTGCACACCGCTGATTAATATATCCGTGAGCTTGATCTTCAGGTACTCGACCGGGTTCTCACCGGCCTTGCGTACAGTAATCAACCCTTCCTTGATGTGCTTGCCGTTACAGCAAAAGAGCATCAACGTCGGTGATGATTTATCAAGAAGCTTGGTGACGCTGATGTCGTGAACGGAGACTTTGCCCGCGCCACCACCGCCGCCTGCCCCATGGGTTCCCATTTGATTCATGCCCCAACTGAAGCTTTCGATGTGAATCTCATCCTTATGTTTATTATCCGCACTCTCGCCTTTAACGCCGTCGAGTTTCAGAAACATGTCAACCGCAGCCATAAAATCCTTCCTCCTTCTTAGCTTTAACCAACTCAGATACAGCGGTTTGATTCGCTTATCTGTTTACAAGACGCATACTCAAATGAACAGACGTTCGACTTTAGAGCTTTTGCCTGTAGTTACTCGAAAGCGGCAGCACGCTCTATATAATCGAAACGCCTATTACTCTTTACCTCGCCGGTGGTGGGAGTTCGGCCACGAGGCGCAGCGACACGGTTAACTCGTCCAACTGGAAGTGCGGGCGCAGAAATGCTACTGCTCGGTAAGCTCCGGGCTTGCCCGGAACGTCCACCACCTCTATGCGCGCCTCTTTGAGAGGACGCGAAGCCTTTATCTCCTGGCCTATGTGTTCGCTGGCAACACAGTATTGCAGAATCCACTGGTTGAGGAAGTTCTCGCATTCGCCGCGTGACATGAAACTCCCGATCTTATCGCGCATCATCGCCTTGATGTAGTGCGCGAAGCGAGATACTGCCATGATGTAAGGCAACTGTGTAGAGAGTCGCGCATTGGCATTGGCTGAATCCAGATCGTACTTCTTAGCCTTCTGCGCCGACTGTGCGGCGAAGAACGCTGCATAGTCTGTATTCTTGCAGTGCACGAGCGGAATGAACCC
>DATHJK010000202.1:0-4047 GCA_035316225.1 Pyrinomonadaceae bacterium | reverse complement strand
CGTTTTCACAACATAGATATTGATTACAACAAGTTGCTGCGCGTACTTCTAGGCGACGGTCGCCTGCTTCGCGCCTTCTTCTACACGGGCGTTGACGTTGGCGCTGAGCGTCAACAAGGGTTCCTGCTCTGGATGCGCCGCAACGGTTTTCGTGTCGTGCAGAAAGAGTTGAAGACCTTTTACGACGGGACGCGCAAAGCCAACCTCGATGTTGAGATTGCAGTTGACATGTTGAGCCTTGCCGGACGATACGATACGGCTGTGCTCGTCTCAGGCGACGAAGATTTCGTCTACGCCGTCAACGCCGTGGCTTACAAGGGTTGTCGCGTTGAAGTCGCAGGCTTTCGTTCAAACACCGCGCCGAAGCTGATTGACGTTGCAGATTATTTCATTGACCTCGGCGAAATAGCGGACAAAGTGCGCAAGGAGACCTCGCACGGCGTTCGCTACGACGAGCGCGATCTTCACGATTCGCAACAGCCTCCCTACATGAACCATGTAAGCAGCCCGCACGAAAACCAGAATCGAGAAGGCTACGAACGTGTGGTCACAAACAATATAATCGGCTCAATCACAGACGACGAGACAGACACCTTCGACCCTTCATCTTCCGATTACATTCGCATCACGGATGAACATTAACAGCAGTTTTAAGTTTTCAGTTTTAAGAAACGAGTCCAGGCTGAAAACTAAAAACTTAAAACTAAAAACTGAATCATGAAACTTTTCAGTCTGGAAGAAGCGAACGCGCTGCTGCCTACTGTGCGAGCTATTTTAGGCGTGATGCAGCGGACGCACCGGAAGCTGCTGTCGTTTCGAGAAGCCGCCATGAATGCAGCCGAGGGCGCAGAGATGGGCGGCGGCGGAATGCCAGAGGGCGTAGCCTACGTCAAACTACTAATAAATCTAGGTGAGCGGGCGGGCGAGATTGAGGCGCTCGGCGTGCAGTTGAAGGATTACGAGCGCGGATTGATTGATTTCCCTTCCATGCGCGATGGTCGCGTGGTGCTGCTCTGCTGGCAGATGGGCGAGGGCGACGAGGTTTCATGGTGGCACGACGTAGATGCGGGCTTCGCAGGCCGCCAGCCGCTATAAACTCAAAGAGGAAAAGGAAAAATCCCAAGCAGAAGTGTTAAATAATACCGTTTACCCTCTTCACCTTTTGCCCCTTTCCCCTTCTTCTTCTCACACTATCTTGTTACCCCTCTAATACTCAAACACAGCCGCTAGTATAATTTCTGGTTGACGACTTAAAGAAAAGTCTGATAGTATCCGCCGCGACTCTGCGTTGGGCTTGGAGTTAACTGCCCCCGGCTCCACTGCCCACATGGTTTAATTTTCTATACTCCTGACGGAGGCCCCAAGACCTTATGCAGTGCCCTTCCTGCCGCGCCGTTTTCTCAAACGGCCTCAGTGTCTGCCCAAGATGCAAGACACCGGCAAAAAAAGCTTCTACAGAAACAGAGACAAAAAGTCTGGATTCCGTGACGGAAGATTCCAAGCCTTCCGGGATAATTGCGTCCGCAACCGAATCCAGCGCCACGCAAGAGAAAGCGTCAGCCCCTATAACCTCGACTCTGATTGAGTTTCCGGGAGTATCAAGGGCTGCCAGACCGCAATGGCGCAAAGATTTGAGCGAGCGCGTGCGCGAGATTCAGGAGAGGCGTTTGCGCGAGGCAGCGCTCGAACGGGAGGAAGCAGAGCGTCGCAGGCTTGAGCAGCCCGCAACGGATGCGCCCGCGCCGCAGCTCGGACTTGTCCCAACGCCGGAGATGCCCGAACTAAATCCGATAGTTGCGGCAGCGCTCGCCAGAATCGAGCGCGCACGTCGTCCCAGCCTCCCGATGCCTCGTTCTCGCGGCGCAAGAGGCTCCGGCGCAGCCGTCGCCCGCGTTGTCGAAGAGGATTACCAGACAGAAATCAATCCTGTCTCCAGACCGCTTGCGACGATTGCCACGCCTCAACCTGTGATGGAAGAGGCAGCGCCGCAGATAAAGACAGAGCACGCGCGCGAACATAATCTGGTCGTCGTAGCTAGACCCGCCGCTGACCCTGCCACAAAAACGGTTTCAGAAACAGAGCCAGCGCCTGCCATCATCACCGTTTCGGAGCCTGAAGCAACTGCACAGTACGAAGAAATATCCGAAGCCACTCCTGAAGAGGCGCTTTACGATGACAGTGCCTCAGTGATTGCTCGTATTGCCAGCGGGATTATTGACCTTCTAGTAACGGCATTCGCAATTATGCCCTTTGCGGCGATCATAGAGCTTACGAACGGCAACTGGACGGACTGGCGCGTTCAGGCTTGCATGGGCGGAATAGTTCTGGTCGTGATGTTTCTCTACTTCACAGCAGCGACGGCGCTCACAGGTCGCACCTGGGGAATGTCACTGCTACACCTTCGCGCTGTGGACGTGGATACGGGACTGCCGCCTACAACGAAACAGTCAATCGGTCGTGCTCTGGGCTACATGATTTCGCTCCCGATCTTCTTCGGCCTTTTCTACGCGCTCTTCGACGCCGAAGGGCGAACCCTTCACGATCACATCTCTGGAACAACGGTCGTACGCGAATAAATAGAAGACAAGATTAGAAAGGTAAAAGGGAAGAAGGAATGCAACCTTCTTCCCTTTTTACTTTTACCTTTTTCATTCTTTAGTTTACTTTTGCTTTAATCGTGGACGAACAAACAATTCAATCTGTTGTTGACGAGATTGCGCCGCTTCTCACGGGGCGCGCGTTCGGCAAAATATTTCAGACCTCGCGCCTGAGCATGGTCGTTGACTTCCGATTGCGCGATGATCGCTATCTTTTCATCAGCGTGGAATCATCCGAGCCTAAGCTCTATCTAATCTCCCGCCGAGTCCGAGAACTTGAGAAACAGTCCACTCAGCTTTCACCTTTTGCGCTGGTGCTTAGAAAGCATCTGAGCGGCGCTCGCGTCCAATCCGTCAGGAAGGACGAGGACGACCGCATCGTGCGATTCGACTTTGAGACAGAGGACGAGTTGGGCCAACGCAGTTCTAGAATGCTGGTAACACAACTCACTGGACGCGCCGCCAATCTTCTTCTACTGGATGAGCGAGGATTTGTGATTGACACTCTCAGACCGCCGCGCGGGCAGGGTCAGCAGGTGGGCGAACGTTACCAGCCGCCGCCCGCGTCTTCGAGTGTAGCTCACAAACGGAAGTTCGAGGCCGAGGGCGTCTCAATCTCAGAAGCCGCCGACAGGTATTACCTGGGTAAAGAGGCTGAGCGCGAGTTCGATGCGCGGGCCGGCGCAATCCGCGCGCGTCTTAACAAAGAGATTGCGCAGCGCCTTAAACTCCAGCGCAGACTTCATGAAGATTTGGAGGCGCACGGCCAGCCGGAAGAGCACAAACGCATGGGCGACCTGCTTCTCGCCAATCTCTCTACAGCCAGACGGCTGGGGGGCAGCGTCACGCTGACGGACTTTTATGCTGAAGGCGCTCCGCCAATTGAGGTAGAAGTTGACGAGAAGACAACTTTGCAGCATGAGGCCGCGCGACGATTCAAACGCTACGCGAAAGCAAAGCGTGCAGGTGAGGAGATCAACGGCAGGCTTAGTACAGTTTCTGATGAGATAAAGAAGCTGGAATCTCAACAAGCTGAACTTGAAAAGGCAATCGAAGAGCGCGATGAAGATGCAATCGAACGGCTCTCGGGCAAGAAGGAGAAGAGCGAAAGCGGCAAGCAGCGAAGCAGATCAAAACAGGATGAAAGCGTAGCGGGCGCGCGTCGTTATCGTTCATCCGATGGTTACGAGATTCTCGTCGGTCGAGCCGCACGCGATAACGATCACCTGACATTCCGCATTGCGCGCCCGCACGACTGGTGGTTTCACGCTGCCGACTATCCAGGCTCGCACGTCATCGTGCGCAATCCTGCGCGCAAAGAGATTCCTCAACGCACTACGATAGAGGCCGCTCAACTCGCAGCCTCTTTCAGCCAGGCGCGCACGGACGCCAAAGTTGATGTGCATTACACTCAGCGAAAATTTCTCGCAAAGCCAAAGGGTGCGGCTCC
>DATHJK010000201.1:0-12204 GCA_035316225.1 Pyrinomonadaceae bacterium | reverse complement strand
GGGGCGGCGTGTCACCGCTGGGGCGATTATAGCTCTATGAGCATTGACCCATCCGACGACTGCACCTTCTGGTACACAACTCAATACTTTGACACGCAGGCGAATGGAGACCCCGCACAGCGCAACTGGCGCACGCGCATAGGCTCGTTCAAATTCCCATCGTGCTCTGCTCCTACAGCCGCTCAGTCCAGTATCAACGGGAGAGTCACGGACAGTGACGGCAACGGAGTTGGCGGCGTAGTTGTAGAATTGAGCGGGGCCAGCGCGGCCACGACCATTACTGACAGCAATGGCAATTACAGCTTCGACAACGTGGAGACAGCGAGCTTCTACACAATCACGCCGCAGCTTGCCAACTATAGTTTCAGTCCTGTCAATCGCTCATTCTCGCTTGCGGGCAATCTGACGGATGCTACGTTCACGGCCACGCTCGCATCCAACGCGGCCAACCCGCTGGACACGAACATGTATTTCGTTCGCCAGCAGTATCTGGATTTTCTAGGGCGTGAGCCTGACAGCGGTGGATTGCAATACTGGACTTCGAGGTTCAACGAGTGCGGCGGCGATGCCGCGTGCATTACACGCAAGCGCATTGACGTAAGCGCCGCGTTCTTTATGTCTCAGGAGTTTCAAGAGACGGGCAGCTACGTTTACCGCTTGTACAAAGCGGGTCTTGGCAGAAACCTCTCCTATGCGGAGTTCTCTACGGACAGATCGCAAGTCCTCGCAGGCGATAATCTGGATGCGCGCAGAGCAGCGCTTGCAGCCGCTTTCGTCGCTAGACCTGAGTTCGCGCAGAGATATGCTAACGCTACTTCGGCAGAAGCGTTCGCCGATGCGCTTCTGCTGACGATGAAACAGTCGTCGGGCGTTGATCTCTCAGCGCAAAGGGACGCGCTCGTTGCGAAGTTCAACTCAGGCGGCAGCGTGGTCGAGAGCCGCTCGCTCGCGCTGCAAGCGATAGCAGAGGCCGAACAGTTCAAGCAGGCGGAGTACAACCGCTCGTTCGTGCAGATGCAATACTTCGGTTATCTGAAGAGGAATCCCGATCAGGGAGGCTTCGATTTCTGGGTAGACGTGCTGAATAATCGCGTGCCCGGAAACTTCCGCGCAATGGTCTGCGCATTCATCACAAGCGGCGAGTATCAAAATCGCTTCAGCGCAGTGATAACGCATAGCAATTCTGATTGCTACGGCGCTCTTTAAGAGAGCAAGGCCGCAGGCTTTGTAGAGGAGTTTTGCCGACCGCAAAGCCTGCGCGGGTTTGGTTAATTCGTCTATGAAAGGCGAGCGTGTAAGCACAAACTCTCTGTTCGCCTTTCATAGACGCCGCACTATTTCCGTTAGCAAGAACGGTTGAGAGCCGAAGCTACAAGCACCATCACACAAGATTTAAGAGAAGAGCCTCGCTGGTAGGTAAAGTAATCCAGTCATTTTTAGGAGGAGCTTATGAAGTGGAAAAGCCGTTTCACGATTATCTCGTCTGTTGCGTTCTGCGCAGCTATCTTAATGCTTATTTCGCCGCGCCCCACACAGGTCTCCGCGCTACAACCGCAGGACGAGGGCGCTCAAGCTGCTCCTGTTAAGACTGCGCGAGTCTCTTCAAGACGTGGGCCAAGAATGGCCGGGTCTTCAAACTCTTCGGCAGCGAATTCGGCTCAGACCGTTGAGCAGCAATCGTCGAGCACGCCTACCCCTGAAGTGATTCCGATGATCGGCCCGGTCTCGCAAGACCAGGACCTCAGAAACCTCCCTTATATTCCGCCGAAAGCGGAGGATGAGGATCATCGTCTGAGCAGGCATCCGCCGTCACAAAATCAGGCGGGAGGGGTGGACGATCCCACCATGCCTGTGACGAATGTGCCAGCCCTAGCCATGCCGACTCCTATACAAACGTTTCCCGGGATGAGCGCGGCGTGCGGCGGCTGTTTACCGCCTGATACGGATGGCGATATTGGTCAGAGCCACTATATCCAATCCGTCAACTCGTCTATCAGAATCTTCAACAAGGCGGGCACTTCGCTTTCAGGGCCGACGACCTACAACTCATTCTTCTCGGCGCTGGGCGCGAGTACGCCTTGCGGCAATAATCAGAACGACGGAGACGGAGTTGTTTTCTACGACCACATTGCTAATCGCTGGGTGGTCAGCGACTTTGCCTTCCCGGCGTTTCCCGGCACCTCGTTCTACCAGTGCATTGGCGTGTCGAAGACCGGAGACCCGGTTGCGGGCGGATGGTGGCTGTACGCGATGCAGGTAGACCCTGCGAACCCTACGTTCCTGGGCGATTATCCCAAGTTTGGAATGTGGCCTGACGCCTACTACATGTCTGTCAACTTGTTCTCCAACAATACTACCTTTAATGGCGTGCGTGTCTACGCGCTTCCTCGCAGCGCGATGGTCAATGGAACCGGCGCGCCGAATCCCGGCGCGATCGCTTTCACCCTTACCCCGGCAACTTTAGGTGATGCCTATAGTCTTGTACCGGCATCCTACCGAACGGGGCTAATTCCACCGGCGGGAAGGCCGGATTATTTCATGGCAATTAACAGTTCGGCTGTGGCGGGAACGGTCGAGACACAGGTCTTTACCTGGAAATTTCACGCTGACTTTGCGGTTCCGGCCAACTCCACATTTGGCCTCGGAGCCACACACACGCCGGATGGCACGACCACGGTCAACGGATTTGTAGATGCATTTACATCTACGAATAGCACCAATATCGTGCCGCAAACCGGAACGGCTCGCCTGCTTGACACGCTCGGCGACAAGCTGATGTATCCGCTTGTTTATCAGAATCTCGCTGGCGTCGAATCCATATATGCTGCCCACACTATCAACAACAATCAGGGCGGGACGGGGCCGACGGCAATTCGCTGGTATCAATTCAATGTCACAGGCAACACCATCCCGGCTACTCCGTTGCAGCAGCAGACCTTTAATAACAGTGCTGACGGTTTGTGGCGATTTATGCCAAGCCTGAATGTTGACGGTCTGGGTAATCTTGCGATTGGCTATTCGGAATCGAGCAGTACCACCAATCCTGCCATTGCTTATGCCGGACGTTTGATAACCGATGCGCCGAACACGTTAGCGCAAGGCGAGGCGATTCTACAGGCGGGGATCGGACATCAAACCAGCGCAAGCGGGCGATGGGGAGACTACAGCGCGACCTTCGTTGATCCTGGGGATAACTGCACGTTCTGGCACACCAACGAATATTACACGGCGACGAGCGGTGCGAACTGGGCAACGCGCATAGGCACGTTCAAGTTCCCGACATGCGTTCTTGTGCCGACTGCCGCCGAATCAGTAATCAGTGGGCAAGTCACGACAAGCGACGGGACTGCGCTGGCAGGCGTGACTCTAGTGATGAGCGGTGCGCAACAGGGAAGAGCCGTCACAGACAGCAACGGCTTCTACCGCTTCGATAACATGCAGGCTGGCGGGTTCTACACAATCTCGCCCATGCTTACAAACTACTCCTTCTCTCCGTCGAATCACTCCTTCTCTCTTCTGGGCAACAAGACGGACGCAACATTCACAGCCACACCCGATACAATCACCACAGGCAACGCGATTGATTCGGCGGAATACTTCGTGCGGCAGCAGTACATGGATTTCCTTGGACGCGAGCCAGATAGCGGAGGCTTTAACTACTGGAGCAACAGGATACAGGAGTGCGGCAGTGATGCTGCCTGCATTCGAGAGAGAAGGATAGATGTCTCTGCTGCATATTTCATGAGTGATGAGTTCCAACAGACAGGCTCTTTCGTCTATCGTCTGTACAAAGCCAGTTATGGTGTGATGCCCACCTACTCGCAGTTCATAGGAGATAGAGGACGAGTGGTAGCAGGTGGGAATCTGGATGCAAGCAGGAATGCACTTACAGACCAGTTTGTTTCACGCTCAGAGTTCAGAGCAGCATATCCAGAGGCTTTGAGCAGTGTAGAGTTCGTAAACCGTCTTTGCGACAGTGCGGGCGTAAGTGTGGACAGGCAGGGTTACGTCAATCTGATGAATGGCGGGGCGACGCGGGCTGAAGTGCTAAGGCAGGTTATAGAAGACGAGGGATTCAAGACGGCGGAGTTCAACCGGTCGTTTGTGTTGATGCAATACTTCGGGTATTTAAGACGTGATGCAGATGATGGAGGAATGAGCTTCTGGATGGATGTGTTGAACAACAGAGTGCCGGGTAACTACCGGTCGATGGTCTGCGCATTTCTAACATCGAGTGAGTATCAGCGTAGATTCGGTTCGGTGGTCACTCGCTCTAATTCTGAGTGCGGGCAGTAAGTAGCAATGCGGGAGCAGGAAAGATGAGAGCGTAGCTTTTCATCTTCAGTAAAGGTTTCGAGCCGCGAGATAGGCAATCGCGGCTCGAAATTTTTTGACCTGCAATTCCCGCCAGGCAAATTGTTTCTGAAAGCTGTGGCTGCTATTCAACTTATAGCAGGCAAAGGCTTAATGCTTCTGCTTCTCTCGTCTTCCAGTCTCCGGCGTTAAATATCTCAAGAATTTCTCAAGTCCTATTTCTTACTCTATAAATCAGTTGCGGCACGACTTTCAGAGCCGACGACTGTAGCGGGCATGACCGGGGCCAAAGCGGCGTGGCCGGTCGAAGTTCAGAGAGCCAATCTCCTCACGCGCTCGTGCTGGGGCTGCCAGCCGGGTCTCGTGAATAAGAAAATAGGGACAATGCAACTCATCCTCGACAAAATCACTGCACCGGGCGCGCCCGCAGGACTTTTGCGCGCGCGTCTAATCAACATGCTGCACAGCAGCCTTAACACATGCACATCAACCGTCATCAACGGGCGCGCGGGCACGGGCAAGACCACGCTCGTCGCGGATTTCGTCCGAAAATGCGGCAGGCGCGTGGCCTGGTATAAGGTGGACGCTGCGGATTCGGAACTGAAAATCTTCTTCCGCTACCTGATCGAAAGCGTGCGAGGCCAGCGCCCGCAATTCGACGGCGATGCGCTGATGGAGTTGGCCCAGTCGGCCACGCTCGAAGATATCCCTATGCTCGCCGAAGCATTTATTTACGAGTTGCAGGAGCGCGCAGGCACGCCGCTCCTGATAGTGATTGAAGATTTGCATCTGGTTTACGACGCGGAATGGGTCGTGCCATTCTTCCGCAGGCTTCTCCCTTTGCTTCCTATGGACGCGCACATGCTGATTACAGGTAGAAGCCTGCCGCCCGCGCCATTGTGGCGCATGCGCTCCAAACAGACGCTCTGCGTGATAGAAGAGCAGGCGCTCTCGTTCACAGTGCAAGAGGCTAGGAGACTTTTCGCGCGATACGGATTGACCGAGGCGCAGGCCAGACGCGCGCACGAAGAGACGCACGGGCGAGCCTTTTCTCTTGACGAAGCGGCGAGGATGCTGGCGGCGTCGGAGAGCAGCAGGGCAGAGCAGTCGTTCGTCCCGCGCCGCAAGCGCAAGCTCGCTTTCATCAAGCAGCTTCATGGTTACTGTCTCTGACCGAGTTTGAATAGATGCCAGAACATTCCCCCCAGCTACAGGCAATCCCGGCGGCCTCCGTGGAGGTGCGCGCCGCTTTCGACCTTTGGCGTAGCTTGCGAGTCCTGCGCTGTGCTAATCTCCAAGAAAATCTTCCTGAGCTAGCGAGGCAGCAGAGGACAATGCCTACCAGGCCGCGCCGCCCCATCACAACTGAGAACGAAAGGGAAGCGAACACCCCGCAGGCACGCACGGGGAATCACTCCGCCTCGCTCAAAAACTATTCGGCGCAGCCCACATTCTTCCTGCGCACAAAGCTTCTGCCGCCTAGACCAGCGCCGGAACTTCTGCCGCGCCCGCGCCTGACCGAACGATTGCTTGCTAATACAGCGCATCCGGTCACACTGGTCACAGCGCCCGCAGGCTCAGGAAAAACAACTCTCGTAGCAGATTTTGTCAGAACCAACGCACGCCAGTTCGTCTGGTATCAACTGGATCACACGGACGCAGACCCTTCCGTCTTCCTGGGCTACCTTACGCATGGAATCGGCCAGTCGGTCGCAGCTTTCGGCGACGTGACCTTCTCATATTTGCAGCAGGCTGCGGGCGAGTTGGCCCAACAGCCAGAGCGCGCCGTGGACGTGCTTCTCAACGAAGTTCTGGAAACCGTCGATCAGCAGTTGATACTGGTGCTCGACGATTATCATCATCTGGGCACGGAGACGCCCGTGCATGCGGTCGTTGACAGGCTGCTAGCATACCTGCCGGACGTTCTGCACGTCATAATCATCTCGCGCGATCTGCCGCCGCTTGCGCTCTCGCGCATGCGCTCGCAATCTTCGCTGGCAATCGTTGACCGCGCCGAACTGCTTTTCACGGATGAAGAGACGCGGGAGCTTTTCCGAAAAGTCTTCGATCTGGAATTGACCGCCGAACAGCTTCAGGAATACCGCGTGCGAACGCACGGATGGATAACTGCGCTTCAGCTAGTGCGACAGGTTGCGCATCGCCAGGCATTCGAGCGCGGGCAGACAACTCAGCCAGACCTTGTGGAAATCCTGCGCCAGTCCGAGCGAGACATCTTCGACTACTTCGCGGAAGAAGTTTTCGCAGACGAGCCGGGAGAGGTTCAAAAACTGTTGCCGCCACTGTCTCTGCTTGAGCGAGTCGAGACGGAAACCTGCGCCGCGCTCTTTCCAGAAGCGGACTGTGCGCGGCAGCTTCCTACGCTGGTTCGCCGCAACGTCTTCATCACAGTGGCGAGCGATGGGAGCGGCGAAGAGTATCGCCTGCACCCGCTCTTTCAAAGTTTCCTGCGCCGTCGTTTTCGTACCGAAAGCGGAATGGCTGGCGTCATAGCGGAACACGCGCGCTTCGCAGACTATTTTCTGTCGCGTGGGCAATGGGAGCAGGCAATGCATCACCTGCTGGGCGCGGAAGATTTCGAGCGCGCGGCAAGCGTTATAGCCGAACGCGGGCAGGACTGGATTTCATCCGGCGCAATTCTCTCGCTGGCGAAATTCGCAACCGCTCTGCCCACGCAATCGCTCGAATCTCACCCGCGCGCTCTTGCATATCAAGCGGAGGTGGCGCGACTTCAGGGAGATTACGCGACGGCGCAGGCGCTCTTTCGTCGCGCGACCATTCTGCTTCACGAAAAAGGGGACAGCGAAGGCGAAGCCGAGGCGCTTCACTCGCTCGCAACCATCGCGCGACGCCGCAGCCAGTGTGAAGAAGCTTTCAGCTATCTGGATCGCGCAGTGGAATTATCGGATGAAGGCTCAAGCGTTCGCATCAAGTGCGGAAACACGCGCGGCCTTTGTTTGATGGCGACGAACGAACTGGCGGCAGCCGAGCGCGAATTCCGCGCCGCTCTACAGACGGCAGAAGAGCATGGCGACGAGCATTACGCGCGTCTCATAGCGCACAATTTGGGGCTGCCGCCTGCGATACGCGGAGACTTCGGCGAAGCGCTCAGGTGGACTCGTCGCATGTTGCGCGAAGACGAACGCGAAGCGCCTGTGCCGCAGGAGGCGACGGCGCATCTAAACGTCTCGCGCTTTCTCCTATATCGCGGCGAATTGGATTCGTGCGAGTCGCATCTTGATCGCGCTCTGGAACTCAGCCAGCTATTCAGCCTCACTAACCTGCGCGGCGAGATTTTCGAGACCTACGGAACGCTCTACCGCGAGCGGGGCGATGCTGCGCGCTCTACGGAGTTCTACGAGCGGTCTGCGCGCGCTTATGACGATGCGGGGATTGAGTTGGCGCGCACTGAGTTGTGGGAAGAGCAGGCGCAGCTCTATTTGCAGACGGGGAATCTCTCAACGGCGCGCTCGCTTCTTGATCGTCTTGCTGCTGCGCGCGTAGAGATGAACGACGAGATGAAGCGGCACACCGCAGGGTTGGCGCGCGGTCGCGTGCTGCTTGCACAGGGCGAACACGAAGCTGCCGCCTCGGAACTTCAACCCACTCTCAAATATTTTCATGCTCACAGTCTCTACTACTACGAGGCTCAGGCTTCGCTCGCGCTCGCCGTTTGCGCCGAGGCAGAAGGGCGCGAGGGCGAGATGCTTGAGCACCTGCGTCGCGCATTGGATTTGGCTGCGCGCTACGACTACGAATACTGGCTCAAACGCGAGCTTGCGAGTGGGGCGCTTGCGCTCGTGTCTAATCAGGATGCAGCGGCGCTTCTGCCCGCAGACATGCGCGAGCCTGTTACGGTTCAGCCGAAGCCGCCTCAGACGGTACAGGCCGAGCGAGTCGCGGTCGCCTCGTCGCAGCCGATTACCGATCTGACAATCAACATGCTGGGGCCTGTAAAGATTTCCCGCGACCCTGCGCGCCCGCTCGCCGCAGACGCATGGGTGACAAAGCGTGCGCGCGACATTCTCTGCTTCATAGCCTCGCGCCGCCACCGTCGCGCGTCGAAAGACAGCATCATTGACATGTTCTGGGGCGAGACCGATTTTGAAGCCATTGAGAAGAATTTTCATCCGACCATCTCGCACATACGCAAGGCGCTCAACAGCAACCAGGCTTTGAAGCAGAATTTCCTGCTCTACCGCGACGGCGACTATCAATTGAACCCGGAGTTCTCTTATCGAATTGATATAGAGGAGTTCGACCGTCTGGTCATGGAAGGCGAGCAGGCGCGACGAAGCCGCGAGTTTGCTCGCTGCATAGAATTTTACGAAAAGGCTATAGCCTTTTATCGCGGCGAGTTTATGCAGGGAAGCTACGACGAGTGGGCTGAAGAGCAGCGCTCATATTATAGAGAGAAGCATTTGCAGATGCTGGAAGCGCTAACGGCTGTGGCGCAGAGCGCAGAGGAGTGGACACGCTCGCTGCAACTGGCGCACGAGATTCTGCGCGATGACCCGTTCCGAGAGGACATACATTGCATGATAATGCGCGCGCACGCAGCGCTGGGAAACCGCATGGCCGTCAAAGAGCAGTACGAATCACTGCGCCGTCTTCTGAAGAAAGACCTGGGCGTTGAGCCTGTCGCAGAGACGCAGAAGGTCTATAGGGAGTTGATAGGGTGAGCAGTGGCGGGTCAATTTCAACTTAAAGCGCCGATAAATATTGGCTCGATATTTCAAACTGAGCCACTATGGGGTGAGCGCGGGGCTGGATTTTCGGGCGAGATTTTGGCTACAATAATCTCCCCGATTCCCCCGACAAAGATTTTCTGTAAGAAAAAGAAGACATACGTGCAACAAATTGCAGCGTGGTGCTGCTTTATAATTACAAATTCTGTTCCCGACACAGAAAGTCTTGCCTCGCGCAGGGAACACACCGCAGCCACGTGAAGTACCGTACATAAGCAGTATCTTTTAAGTACCCGAATTTAGTAGGACTATGAAAAATTTCATGCCCAGTGACACGAGGCGCATTCTAGCTCTCATGCTCGCAGTCTTTCTCTGCGCCGGGCCTGCCAGCGCAGGCATCACCGTCACAGGCGCAGACGGGATAACGGTAACGGGTGCGGACGGCATCACGGTCACAGGCGCAGACGGCATCAATTACATTCACACTTCAGGCATCACGGTCACAGGCGCAGACGGCATACTCTCTTTCAAGCCGAACGGCATCACAGGCATCACTCCAAACGGCATCACAGTCACAGGCGCAGAC
The DNA here is from genome assembly GCA_035316225.1 of Pyrinomonadaceae bacterium. Classification (GTDB taxonomy): domain Bacteria; phylum Acidobacteriota; class Blastocatellia; order Pyrinomonadales; family Pyrinomonadaceae; genus 3-1-20CM-3-53-8. The sequence goes on along the minus strand of DATHJK010000201.1, from coordinate 2,598 downwards.
GGCGGAACATACGCGGGCGCAAACAACCTGAGCGCCACTCACCCCGACGGAATCACGGTGACCGGCGCTGACGGAATCACAGTGACGGGCGCTGATGGAATCACAGTGACCGGCGCTGACGGCACGCGCTACAGCGTGGATTCGGTTAACTTCAGGACGCCGAACGGAATCACCGTAACGGGCGCTGACGGAATCACAGTGACCGGCGCTGATGGAATCCAGCACGTAGGCTCGAACGGAATCACCGTAACGGGCGCTGACGGCGCAAAGCTAACCAAAGTTAACGGAATCACCGTAACGGGCGCAGATGGCATTACTGTAACGGGCGCTGACGGGCGCAGCTTCAACATCTCGCCGAGCGGCATCACCGTGACGGGCGCTGACGCCGTGATGATGTTGATGAAGCCAACGGGCATTACGATGAACAGCGCGGACGGCATCACCGTGACAGGCGCGGACACACTCAACGCCTTAGGCAACGAGGTTGCGGGCGCAACGGGGTTGAGGAGCATTGACCCGGAATTGGCAATACTTCTGAACACGGATAACCTGACTGATGATAGCAACATCAACGCCGTAGTCGCCTATCACCAGATGCCCACCGACAGCGACATACTAGACCTTCAGCGCATAGGCATACTTGGCGGCACGCGCTATCACACGCTTCCCATGATCGCAATAACGGGCACGCGCGACCAGATAGCTCAAATCTCCAAGCTTGCGGCAGTGCGCTCCATCTACGGCAACCGCACGCTGCAATCGAACATTGACCCGGAGATTCGCGCCGTCACCGGCGAAGACCGCGCGCTTCGGGACACAGACGTGACGCGCAAGAACGGCGGGCTTCCTCTCTCCGGGCGCAATATCACGGTCGCCGTGCTGGATACGGGCGTTGACGGCACGCATTCGGACATCTCTGGCCGCGTTGTGCAGAACGTCAAGCTCGCAGACACGCAGAGCGTGAGCGCAGGCTTTACCTACCCGGCGGCAATCGAGAATCTGCCGAACACGGATCAGGCTTACGGTCATGGAACTTTCGTCGCGGGCGTTATAGCCGGGAACGGCGCGCACTCAGGCGGCAAGTACAAAGGCGTAGCGTCGGGCGCGCAGATTCTTGGATTGAGCGCGGGCGACCTGACGTTGAGTTTCGTGTTATCGGGGTTCGATTACCTGCTGGCTAACGGCGCAAACTACAACGCGCGCGTCGTCAATTGCAGCTTTTCGGCCAACACAGTCTTCGACTTCAACGATCCCGTCAACATCGCCACGAAAATTCTGACGGATCGCGGCATCAACGTCGTTTTCTCTGCGGGCAACACGGGGCCAGGTCTTCATTCACTGAATCCTTACGCAGTCGCGCCGTGGGTCATCAGCGTGGGCGCAACCGACGAGCGCCAGCGAATAGCAAGCTTCTCATCGCGCGGCGATTTCGGAAGCGCGTTATTCCATCCGACGCTCGTAGCTCCGGGCGTTAACGTCGTGAGTTTGCGCGCATCAACACTTGCGAGCGTGACAGGTGTAACCGGCATAGCGCCGGGCGTGGACACGCAGAAGCTTTCGGCGGGCGAGCTTCCCTTTTACACTACGGCGAGCGGAACCAGTTTCACAGCGCCGCAAGTGGCGGGCACAATAGCGCTCATGCTGGAAGCTAACCCGACGCTGAAACCCGCGCAGATTAGAGACATACTTCAACGCACGGCGACTCCGCTTCTGCCTTACTACGAGCATGAAGTCGGCGCTGGCATGCTCAACACGCACGCTGCTGTTCTTGAATCCGCATTCGCGCAGAGGCGCATAGGCTTCTGGCGCGCCTGGCTTGATCGCGGCCAGTTCGCATTCGTCAACGAGGAGCCGCAGGAGTTTCCCGGCACTTTGACGAGCCAGGGCAACAGCTTCAACGTCTCGCTGTCGGTTCCCGAAAATACTGTAGCTGCTTCCGTGCAGGTCGCGTGGGGGCCGGGCAATTCAGTTAACGACCTTGACCTTTACTTCTACGACCCTAGCGGCGTAGATCAATCGGATGGCACAGGCGCGAACCAGTCTGGCTTGACCGGAAGGCGCGAGCGCGTGATTGTGGCGACACCGCAAACGGGCGCGTGGAGAGCGCAGGTTGTTAACAAGCTGGGCGCGGCTGGCTCTGCGCAGAGTTTTACAGGCGTGTTTGAATTGACGCGCATCGCTTACGCTCCGCTATCGGATGTAAACGATCTGAGCGCGACCGCACGCGGCGAGATTTATCAGGCTCTGAGGACTTACACTATCTTTCCCTACGGCTCTAACTTCAGGCCGAACAATCCTGTATCGCGGCTAAATCTTGCTGCTGCTCTGGTGACGGGCGCGCGAGTGCCGCAGTACCTGCCCGCGCAATCGCGCTTTACCGACGTGAGAGATGCAACAACGAGCGCGTTTGTCGAAAGCGTGCAGTCTGCGCCGAGCGGCGCGCTCTTCTATGACGCATCGCCCGGCAGCGCTTTCCGACCGGACGATCAGGTGACAAGGCTCGTTGCGGCTGTCGCACTTGTTCGCGCGCTCGGTTTGCAGCCGGATGCGACCAGCACTCTGCCGCCCACGCTTATGGACTCAGCCGCAATTCCTGCG